>NZ_JARXXY010000033.1:0-70895 GCF_029893845.1 Micromonospora sp. A200
GGGTTTTGGGGGGTCTGCGCGACCGCCCGCCCCCTCCCCCCCGGCCCCCAACGCCGCAATCGGGGTCGGTCACCCCTCGGTCGTCGCCCCCACCGGCCCCGAGGGGCGGTCCGCCACGGTCGGCCGCTCGGTGGCGTCCCGGCGGGCCCAGGCGGTGGTGAGCAGGACCAGGGCCGCGATGTAGGTGACCATCACCGCCAGCCGGCGCCCGGGCGGCTCCACCCCCGCCGCGCCGAGCCCGATCAGCGCGTCGGAGACGAGGAAGAGCGCCCCGCCGGCCGCCGCCCGGCGGGACACCCCCACCGAGGCGGCGGCCATCAGGCTCAACGCCAGGCTGTAGCCGAGCACCGGCAGCCGCAGGTCGCCCAGCCGCCCCCAGAGCAGCGCGTTCGCGCCCGCCCAGACAGCCAGGTAGCCGGCGAACGCGGCCAGCGGCGCCCGCCGGTGCCGCAGGAAGGCGGTCAGGAAGCAGAGCTGGGTGCCGAGGAAGCACCCCATCCCGACCAGGAACGCGGTGGTGCCGGGCAGCAGCAGCGCCACGTCACCCGCCGTCGCGAACACCAGGCCGGCCGCCACCAGGTCCCACTTGCGGCGTACGCGCAGCAGCCAGGCCAGCAGCAGCGGCGCGAGCAGCGGCTTCGCCGCCCACTGCAGCGCGGGTACGTCGAGCGCGACGCCGGCCAGCTCGACGGCGACGACCGCCGCGTACAGCCCGGGCCAGAGCCGCCTCATCGGGCGGGCTGCCAGCCGGGCCGGCCGAAGACGTGCCCCAGCCGGTGCCGCCAGGACGTGTCCCGCCGGACGTCGGCCCAGATCGCGGCGTACTCGTGGGTGGCCACCCGCAACGGGTTGTAGGTGTTGATGTTCTTGGTCAGGCCGTAGCGGACGGCGGCGCGTTCGGGCTCGAAGCTGCCGAAGAGCCGGTCCCAGACGATCAGGATGCCGCCGTAGTTGCGGTCGAGGTACTCGGTGTTGGCGCCGTGGTGGACCCGGTGGTGCGACGGGGTGTTGAAGATCCATTCGATCGGCCGGGGCAGCACGTCGATCCGCTCGGTGTGCAGGAAGAACTGGTACAGCAGGCTGATCGACTGCTGAAGGAAGATCATCCACGGCGGGACGCCGAGCAACGCCAGCGGCAGCCAGAACGGCAGCGAGGTCATCGGCGTCGTCCAGCCCTGCCGCAGTGCGGTGGAGAGGTTGTAGAACGTGCTGGAGTGGTGCACCACGTGGGCGGCCCAGAACAGGCGTACCTCGTGGTGGGTTCGGTGGAACCAGTAGTAGGCCAGGTCTTCGGCGAAGAAGAGCAGCACCCAGGTCCAGACGCTGGTGGGGGAGAGCTGCACCGGGGCGAGGGTCCACAGCCCCACGTAGAGACCGACGGTGAGGAGCCGCCAGGGAGTGCCGATGAGCACGCTCCCGACGCCCATGGTGAGGCTGGTGGTGGTGTCGCGCAGCTCGTAGCCGCGTTCGTCGTCGTCGGGGGCGAACCGGTACGACAGCGCTTCCACGACGACGAGCAGCAGGAACGCGGGTACGGCGTAGAGCACGGCGGGGATCATGCTCGACATTCCCTTCCTGGTGGGGTGGCGGGGGTGGTGAGCGAGGCGGTGAGCAGCGCGTGGGCCTGCGCGGCGGCGTCGTTGCCGCGCCCGTCGGCGATCGCCTCGGCCAGCCGGCGGTGGCCGGTGACGTCCAGCAGCTCGGCGGCGCGGCGCTCGGGCGGCACCTCGCCGACGGCCACCGCCCCGGCGACCAGGCTGTTGAAGGACAGCAGGTACGCCGTGTTGCCGGAGCCGTCGACGATGTCCCGCCAGAGCACGATGTTGGCCTTGTCCATCGCGTGCAGGTCCGGGGCGAGCGCCGCGTACGCCTCGACGTCGCGGGTGACGCTGCCCCGCAGCTCGGCATCGGCCCGCTCGGCGCAGAGCCGGGCGGCGTCCACGCCGACGCAGGCGCGCATCTCCAGCATGTCCCGCACCAGCGTGTCGACGGGGAGCACGTCGCCGGACTGCACGAGGGACAGCGCCAGGTCGAGACCGGCGTGCACCCGCCAGTCGAGCACCCGGGTGGCGCCGCCCTGGCTGACCCGGAGCAGGCCGAGCTGTTGCAGCCGCCGCAGCGCCTCGCGCACGGCGTGCCGGTTGACCGCGAACGCGGCGGCCAGCTCGCGCTCGCCCGGCAGCGGTTCGTCGGGGCGATAGCGGCCGCTGACGATGGCGTCGCGGAGCTGGCCGAAGACGTGGTCGGCGACGGAGCTGCGGGGGACGGGAACGAAGGCCACGGCAGCAGTGTGACCCCGCGCACATCAACCCGTCAACTGGTTGGACCAGTTCGCGTACCCGAAAAAGACGGCGGCCGGGTCCACGACCCGGCCGCCGTTTCGCGGGGTTCAGTCCCGGCCGCGCTCCCGCCGGTAGCGGCGGATCAGCGCGGCGGTGGAGGAGTCCACGTCGGACAGGTCTGGGTCACCGCCGGTCAGCTTCGGCGCGAGCTGGTTGGCCATCACCTTGCCCAGCTCCACGCCCCACTGGTCGAACGGGTTGATGTCCCAGATCGCGCCCTCGGTGAAGACGATGTGCTCGTAGAGCGCGATCAGCTGACCGAGGGTGCCCGCGGTCAGCTTCGGCGCGATGATCGAGGTGGTCGGGTGGTTGCCCGGCATCACCCGGTGCGGCACCACGCCCGCCTTCGTGCCCTCCGCCTCGACCTGCTCCTTCGTCCGCCCGAACGCCAGCGCGGCGGTCTGCGCGAAGAAGTTCGACATGAACAGGTCGTGCATGTCGCCGAGGTCGTGGTTGGGCTGGCTGAACCCGATGAAGTCCGCCGGGATCAGCAGCGTGCCCTGGTGGATCAGCTGGTAGAACGCGTGCTGGCCGTTCGTGCCCGGCTCGCCCCAGAAGATCTCGCCGGTCTGGTGGTCGACGGGGGTGCCGTCCAGCGTCACCGACTTGCCGTTGCTCTCCATCGTCAACTGCTGCAGGTACGCCGGGAACCGGTGCAGGTACTGCGAGTACGGCAGCACGGCGTGGGTCTGCGCGCCGAGGAAGTTGGTGTACCAGACGTTCAGCAGGCCCAGCAGTGCCGGGATGTTGCGCTGCACCGGCGTGGTCCGGAAGTGCTCGTCCACGGCGTGGTAGCCGGCCAGCAGTTCGCGGAACCGGTCGGGCCCGACCGCCAGCATCACCGACAACCCGACGGCCGAGGGCAGCGAGTACCGGCCGCCCACCCAGTCCCAGAAGCCGAACATGTTCTGCGGGTCGATGCCGAAGTCGCGGACCCGCTGCTCGTTGGTGCTCACCGCGACGAAGTGCTTCGCGATCGCGGCGTCGTCGTCGGCGTCCAGCCCGGACAGCAGCCACATCTTCGCCTGGTTGGCGTTGGCCAGGGTTTCCTGGGTGGAGAAGGTCTTCGAGACGATCACGAAGAGGGTGGTCGCCGGATCCAGGTCGTGGGTCTTGTCGTGGATGTCGGTCGGGTCGATGTTGGACACGAACCGGCAGCTGATCCCGCCGTCCCGGTACGCCTTCAGCGCCTCGTACGCCATCACAGGCCCGAGGTCGGACCCGCCGATGCCGATGTTGACCACCGTGCTGATCCGCTCGCCGGTGTGCCCCCGCCACTGCCCGGAGCGGACCCGCTCGGCGAACGCCGCCATCCGGTCCAGTACCCGGTGCACGTCGGCGACCACGTCCTGGCCGTCGGCGATCAGGGTGGCGTCGCGGGGCAGCCGCAGCGCGGTGTGCAGCACCGCGCGGTCCTCGGTGGAGTTGATGTGCCGCCCGGCGAACATGGCGCAGATCCGGTCGCTGAGCCGGGCCCGCTCGGCCAGCGCGGTGAGCAGCTCCAGCGTCTCGTCGGTGACCAGGTTCTTGCTGTAGTCGACGTGCAGGTCGGCGACCTCGCCGGTGAGCCGCTCACCCCGGCGCTGGTCGGCGGCGAACAGCTCCCGCAGGTGGGTGCCGCGCATCGTCTCGGCGTGCTTGCGCAGCGCCTGCCATTCGTCGGTGGTGGTCACACTCGCAGCCATCGGGTCGATCTTCTCCTTCACGACGGGACGCCGGTGGCGCTCCTCGCGCCGCCGCCGGCTCGGCTCCAGCCTGCCACCCCGGCGGGGTCGGCGCGGCGCGACGCGGCAGACCCGTCCCGCACCGTGGTCGGCGACACGCCGTTGCGACACGTGTACGACACGCCGGTCACGTCGGGACACCGCGCGGTCGCCGACAGTAGGCTCTCCCCCTGCCCTGTCCCTCGGCCCGGGAGGACCCATGGCGACGGTGATCGGCCCACGCCGCTCGTCCCGACAGGACGGCCCGTCCAACAACGCCGATGAACTGGAGCTGCCGGAGCTGGAGGACGGCCACTGGATGCACCGGGCTACCGAGTTCGCCCACACCAGCTTCCGGTCGGTCGCCCGGCGGCTGCCTCACCTGGTCCGGGAGGCGGTCACGCTCGCCTGGGCCACCAACCGGCGGGACACCCTCGCGGCGATCGGCCTGAACCTCGCGGCCGGGGTGATGACCACCCTCGGGCTGCTCGCCACCACCGGCGTGCTGCGTGAGCTGTTCGCCGGCGGCCCGACACCCGACCGGGTCCGCGCCGCGCTGCCGTCGCTGGTCCTGGCCGCGCTGGCGGTGACGGCCCGGGGCGCCCTGACCGTGACCGCCGGCTGGGCCCAGGCCCGGTTGATGCCCCAGATCAACTACGAGGTGGAGCTGCGGCTCTTCGAGGCCACCACGGCGGTGGAGCTGGCCGCCTTCGACGACGCGGGCTTCGCCGAGGAGATGGACCGGGTCCGGGACCGGGGGATGGCCGAGGCGGCGTCCATCGTAGACCACACGGTCAACCTGATCACCGGCGTGGTCGGCGTGCTGGCCACCGCCGCGGCGGTGACCGTGATCCAGCCCGTGCTCCTGCCGTGCCTGCTGCTCGCCGCGGTGCCCGAGGCGGTCACCGCGGTCCGGATGGCCCGCCGAAAGTACCTGGCCATGCTGGCCCGGATCACCCGCCGCCGTCGGATGTGGATGCTGGCGCACCTGATGGCCAACCGGCGCACCGCCGTCGAGGTCCGGGCATACCAGATGCGCGACTTCCTACTGGGCGAGTTCCGCCGCGTGATGGCCGTGGAGACCCGGGCCGAGCTGCGCCTGGTCCGGGCGCAGAGCGCCACCCGGGCGGTCGGCATGTCCGCAGCCGGGGTGGCCGCCTTCGGGATGTACGCAGTGCTCGGCGGGCTGCTGCTCACCGGCGTGGTCGCGCTGGCCGCCGCGGCGACCGCCCTGCTGGCGCTGCAGTCCGCCCGGTCCAGCCTCGGCATCGCCGTCTTCGCCACCAACAACCTCTACGAGGACGCCCTGTACTACCAGGACTACCGGGACTTCCTCGAGCGGGCGCGGGGGCGGATCGGGGTGGGGGAGGGCCGCCCGGCACCCGGGTTCGACACCATCGCACTCGACGGGGTCAGCCTCCGCTACCCGGACACGGACACCCCGGCGGTGGACGAGGTCAGCCTGACCGTCCGCCGGGGCGAGGTGGTCGCCCTGGTCGGCGAGAACGGTTCCGGCAAGACCACCCTGGCCAAGCTCATCGCCGGGCTCTACCGCCCCACCGGTGGGACGATCCGCTGGGACGGCGTCGACGTTGCCGAGCTGGACCCGGCGCAGACCGCGGCCCAGGTGGCGGTGATGACCCAGGAGTACTGGAAGTTCCCCTTCACCGCCGGGCAGAACATCCGCATCGGCCGGCACGACCGCCGCGCCGACCAGGCCGGCCCGACCGTGGAGGACTCCGCCCGCGCCGCCACCGCGCACGACATGATCGCCGACCTCCCGTTCGGGTACGACACCCTGCTCGACCGGGAGTTCAAGAACGGCCAGGACCTCTCCGGCGGCCAGTGGCAGCGCCTCGTCGCCGCCCGGGGCCTCTACCGGGAGGCCCGGCTGCTGATCTGCGACGAGCCCTCCGCCGCCCTCGACGCCCGGGCCGAGCACGCCCTCTTCCAGCACCTGCGCCGCCGCCCCGACCGGGCGGTCGTCCTGATCACCCACCGGCTGGCCAACGTCCGGCACGCCGACCGGATCTTCGTGCTGGACCACGGCCGGCTGGTGCAGCACGGCACCCACCAGGAGCTGATGGCCGCCGACGGGCTCTACCGGGAGCTGTTCGAACTCCAGGCGAGCGGCTACCTCGCGGCGGCCGGCACGGAGTCCGGGGGCTTGTCGACCGGGTGACCGGTCGGGTGGGATGGCCACCTCCTCGCGCTGCTTCCGTCGGCATCGCCCGTCCACCCCGAAAGTTTCGGCGTCCCGAAGCCTCCGGTTCGTCGGCAGCTTCGCTGACACGCCGGGTACGACCACCCGCCATGCGAGACATTGATTTTCGTTGAAGAACGGTCAGCTGGGCGCCGGCGCCAGCACCACCTTCGGCTTCCAGGGCACCGGCGTGGGACCGTCCGCCACGCCCACCTGTTCGGCGAGCTGAGCGGTGATCCGGCGCGGAGGGTCGACCCTCCGCGCCGGATCGCCCGGTCGGGCGGCGCCGAGGACGCGTCCCGGTTGGCGAGAAGAATCCTCCGCCGGCGGCACCACTCGGCGTCGGGCCGCCCGTCCGGCCGGTGTCCCGGTCGCCCGGCGGGCGCTCAACCCTGCCGGGCGAAGAACTCCGCCATCGCCTGCGTGTGCGTGGAGAAGGCCAGCTCGACGGGCTCGGTGAGCACCAGCCACTCGGTCGCCTCCTCGGTCGGCGCCGACGGCGGCAGCCCGTCGGCCGGCCGCTCGGGCAGCTCCCCGAAGATCATGATGGTGCCGCCGGCCGGTGCCCCGTGCACCGCGAACAGCCGGGCCTGGTCGGCCTCGCCGATCAGGCCGGTCTCCTCGCGCAGCTCCCGGACCAGCGCGTCGGCCCACTCCTCGCCGTACTCGATGAAGCCACCCGGCAGCGCGAGCAGGCCGCGCGCCGGCTCGATGTCCCGGCGGACCACCACCAGGCCCAGGCCGGCGTCGGTGCGGACCGGCAGCAGCGCCACCGCGACCGGCAGCGGGTTGCGCCAGACCGTCTCGCCGCAGGCCGCGCAGATTCGCGGCCAGTCGGCGTCCGCCGGGTAGGCGGCGCCGCAGAAGGAGCAGTGCGCGTAGGGAGAGCCGGTCATGTCGCCGCACGTTACCGGCCCGGTGGCGGCTCCGGCGACCGATCAACCTGCTCCCGGAGCGTCTCCCGGGCCTGCATCAGCGCGAAGCCGAGCAGGTTCAGCCCCCGCCACCGGGCCGGGTCCTCGGCGCGCGGGTCGTCGGCGGCCAGCCCGATGCCCCACACCCGGTCCACCGGGCTCGCCTCGACCAGCACCCGGTCGCCGGTGCCCAGCAGGTACGCCCGCAGGTCGTCGTGCTGGCCGAACTTGGCGACGCTGCCGGCGACCACGATGTCGTACCGCCGGGCCTCCCACACCGCTTGGTCGAAGCCGCGCACCTGGCGGCCGAGCGCCTTGGCGCGGTGCGGGTGGCCGGCGGCGAGGATCCGCTCGCCGGCCTCCTCGTCGCCGAAGAGCGCCGCCTTCTGCCACATCATCCAGTGCTCGGCGGTGGTGAAGCGGCGGCCGTCCACCGTGAACGCCGCCGGCCACCACTGGCTCAGGCAGCCCGCGCCGACGGTGCCGTCGCGCCGGGGTCGGTGCCCCCAGAAACAGAGGTACTTCACCGGCTGTCCGCTCTGGACGAGGGCGGCGAGGTCGGCGGGACTGCGGGGCGGCGGCATGCTCCACAGTGTCGCCCCGGGCACCGACACTCCGCCTCCCGGTTTCCCCCGGCCCGCCGAAACCGGCTCGTCCGGCGCGTCGGCGGGGACCTGGGAGCGCGCCGGGCCGTGCGTACCCACACGGGCCGGCGCGCTTCCCGAGTTGGCCCGCGTACCCGGAAGGTCTGGTGGTCAGGCGGCGGGTGCGCCGGTGTAGAAGGCGGTGGTGCGTGCCGTCGCGGCCCGCGCGGCCTCCGGGTCGGTGCCGGCGGCGACGCTGGCCTTGCCCCAGCTCTCGCTGCTCAGGGTGACGAACCGCCGACCCTCCTCGGAGCCCATCCAGGCTTCGGCCTGCTCGGGCGAGATCCCGCTGCCGTCGGCGGCCAGGTGCGAGGCGAGGCCGAGCAGACCCAGGTCCCAGCCGACGCCGACCGCGCCCGGGCCGAACTCGGTCCAGCGCTCGTCGTCGACGTGCGCGACGTGCTCCAGCTCGAACCGGGTACGCCCGTCGCCCTCCGGCGTCAGCCGCACCTCGATCCAGCTGACCTCGTCGCCGTACTCCCAGGTGGCGGCGAAGCTCTTCGGCGGGTCGCAGCGCTGGATGGTGCCGCCGGCGTTGCCCTCGAGCTGGTAGCGGCCGTGCAGCCGCAGCTCGCCGGAGACCGGCAGGAACCAGCGGGGGATGCGTTCGGCGTTGGTGCAGGCGTCCCAGAGGTCCTCCAGGGGCGCGTCGTACGTCTGGCTGATCGTCATCACCCGGGCCTCGCCGGCTTCCAGGCTCCGGCTGCCCACGGTGCGCCGCACGGCGCTGATCTGGTGCGTGACGTCGGTCATCAGGGTTTCTCCTCGGTCGGGTCCTGCGGTGGGTGCAGGCGCCGTTCGCGTCGGCCGCGCGCCAGCTCGGTGGCGAGGGCGTCCAGGGCCGGGGCCCAGAACCGGCGGAAGCCGGCCAGCCACTCGTCGACCTCGCGCAGCGGTCGCGGGTCGACGGCGTAGAGACGGCGGGCGCCCTGCGGTCGGACGGTGGCGAAGCCGTTGTCCCGCAGCACCCGGAGGTGCTGCGAGACGGCGGGCTGCGAGATGCCGTACTCCCGCTGGATCACCGTGCAGACCTCCCCGGCGCTGAGTTCGCCATCGGCGAGCAGCTCCAGGATGCGGCGGCGCACCGGGTCGCCGAGGACGTCGAAGGCGTGCACGGACCCTTTCTATCAGCCCCGGCTTATATAAGCAATCACCCCAGTCGTGCGGCGACGGCGGCGCGCAGCTCGGGAAGCCGGCCGTGCAGCAGGCCAGGGCACTGGGTGTTGTTGAAGTCCTTGTGCCCGTAGATCTCACTGGGCGCGATGCCGTACTGCTGGCAGGTGAAGGCGCAGAAGACGATCAGGCTGTTCCAGAGCGCCACCGGCGGCTGCACGTTCAGGTAGATGCCGTCGTTCTCGATGCCGATCGCCTGGCTGTTCTGCCCGACGCAGTGCGCGCCCTGCACCATGGTCTGCCCGTGCAGCAGCCCGTAGAGGCTGCCGTGCCGGCCCTCGGTGAGGTACCCGCCCCGGCTGTTGGTGAAGTGCTGCCCGGAGTCGAGCCAGCCGTTGCTGTCCATGTGCAGGTTCTGGATGTCCCGGGAGTTCGCGTACGCCTTGGCCAGGCTGTAGTCGGTGGTGTTCGGGAACGCGGTGTGGTGCACGATGATCTTGTTGGGTCGGCTCTGCACCACGCTGACCGGTGACGACGGGGGTCGGGCGCCCCAGGTCGCGCAGTTGGCGATGACGGGCTGGTCGACGCGGGTGGCGACGGCGCGCGCGTCGCGGCCCCCGCCGAGCTGGGTCAGGGCGGAGGCGCCGGCGGCGGCGCCGAGCAGGACCGCGCCGCGCAGCGCGGCCCGGCGGGACACGGGTACGGACATTGGGGTGCCTCCTTCGTCGGTGGTGCCGACGGCGGGCCGGCGGACCGCCGCCGGTGGGGGTCAGCAGGGTCCGTTGCAGGCCAGCACCCGGAGCCGGTCGAGGGTGCCGTTCCAGACGTTCTGGTCACCGGGGAAGACGCCCGAGGACGACCACTGCCAGAAGGAGTACGTCGGCCAGCCCGCCGGCAGGGTGCCCACGGTGCTGGCGTAGCGGGCGATCCACAGCGGATTGTTGGCGGCGAACTGCGAGGTGTTGCCGGTGCAGGTGGTCCACCAGTCGGTGGTGGTGTAGATGGTGGCCCACCGGCCGGTGCGCGCGTGGTACTGGTTGACGAAGGACGCGATCCAGCTGCGCATCGCGCTCTGGCTCAGGCCGTAGCAGGTCGCGCCGTACGGGTTGTACTCGATGTCGAGCGCGCCGGGCAGCGTTCGGCCGTCCTTGGACCAGCCCCCGCCGTGGTCGACGAAGTAGTTGGCCTGGGTGGCGCCGCTGGTGGTGTCCGGGCGGGCGAAGTGGTACGAGCCCCGGATCATCCCGACGTTGTAGGAGCCGTTGTACTGCTGGGCGAAGTACGGGTTGGTGTAGTAGGTGCCCTCGGTGGCCTTGACGTACGCGAACCGGGCGCCGTTGTTCCAGGCGGCCGACCAGTTCACGTTGCCCTGGTGGCTGGAGACGTCCATGCCGGGCAGGCCGGCGGGGGCGGCGCCGGCGGAGCCGGCGACGAGGCTGACGGCGGCGACCGCCGTGACGGTCGCCAGCAGTGCGGCCGCGCACGCGCGGAGACGGTTCATCTTTCCTCCCTGGGGGGCGCCGCGGGGGCGGCGGGAGTGACGAAAGGAACTGTCAGTATTAGGTCATGAGGCGTAGATAAATTTCAATAGACAAAGTCAAGATTATCTATGGAGTCCCTCGACATGCCTGACCGTCCGGCCATGGATCCGCGTCGACGTACCCGCCAGAATGGCGGGGCCAGCTGCCGAGCCCGGTGGGCGCGGCCAACGGAAGGGCGACCGGATGGCGCACATCGACCTCGGCGTGGACGAACGGCGCGAGCCCGGCATCGTCGGCCTGCTGCGGTACCGGCCGGAGACCGCGGGACCGCTGATGGACCTGGCCGAGGTGCTGCTACGCGGGCCGAGCAGCCTGACCCGCGGTGAACGCGAACTCATCGCCGCGTACGTCTCGGGCCGCACCGGGTGCGACTTCTGCCGCGCGTCGCACTCCGCCACCGCCGGGGCCCAGCTCGACGACGGCCCCGACCTGGTCGACCGGGTCCTCGCCGACCTGTCGACCGCCCCGGTGCCGGAGAAGCTGCGCGCCCTGCTGCGGCTCGCCGACACCGTCCGCGAGGACGGGCGCGCCGTCACCGGCGAGCTGGTCGACGCCGCCCGCGCCCACGGCGCCACCGATCGGGAGATCCACGACGTGGTCCTGATCGCCGCCGCCTTCAGCATGTACAACCGGTACGTCGACGGGCTCGGCGCCGCCACCCCGGACGACCCCCGGGCGTACGCGATGTCCGCGCAGCGGATCCTGACCGCGGGCTACCGCGCCTGAAAATTCCCCTCGCCGCAGTGTCGATCCGCCCGCCCGTCGATCGTATGGAGGGTGGAAGCCGATCCACACCAGGAGGACGACATGAAGCAGTACCTGTTGAGCATGTACCAGCCCGAGGGCGGGACGCCGGACCCGGAGTTCCTGGCCGGGGTGATGCGGGAGCTGGGCGCCATCCGCGAGGAGCTCGAGGCGACCGGCTCGTGGGTCTTCGGGCAGGGGCTGCACGCCCCGGAGACCGCCACCGTGCTGCGCCCGAAGGACGGCGAGGTGCTGGTCACCGACGGCCCCTTCGTCGAGGGCAAGGAGTACCTGGGCGGGTTCACCATCATCCGCGCCGCCGACCTCGACGCCGCCCTCGAGTGGGGCCGCCGGTACGCCCTCGCCACCACGCTGCCGATCGAGGTGCGCCCCTTCCAGGGCGAGGGGTGACCCTCGACGTCGAGGCGGCCTTCCGCGCCGAGTACGGCCGGGCGGTCGCCGTGCTGGTCCGCGTCCTCGGCGACATCGACCTCGCCGAGGAGGCGGTCCAGGACGCCTTCACCGAGGCGGTGCGGCGCTGGCCGGAGACCGGAGCGCCGCCCAGCCCGGCTGGCTGGATCATCACCACCGCCCGCCGCCGCGCCATCGACCGGCTGCGACGGGAGGCCTCCCGGGCGGACCGGCACGCCCAGGCCGCGCTGCTGTACGCCCAGGAGCCACCGGCCGAGGAGGGACCCGTGCGCGACGACCGGCTCCGGCTGATCTTCACCTGCTGCCACCCGGCGCTCGGCCCGGCCGCCCGGGTCGCGCTCACGCTGCGCCTGCTCGGCGGGTTGAGCACCGCCGAGATCGCCCGGGCCTTTCTGGTCCCCGAGGCCACCATGGCCCAGCGGCTGGTCCGCGCCAAGGCCAAGATCCGCGACGCCGGGATCCCGTACCGCGTCCCGCGCGACGCCGACCTGCCCGACCGGCTGCGGGCGGTGCTCGCCGTGGTCTACCTGATCTTCAACGAGGGCTACACGGCGAGTGCCGGGGATCGGCTGGTCCGCACGGAGCTGTGCGCCGAGGCGCTGCGGCTGGGCCGGCTGCTGGTCGATCTGATGCCCGACGAGCCGGAGGCGCTGGGCCTGCTCGCGCTGATGCTGCTGACCGAGGCCCGCCGCCCCGCCCGGGTCACCGCCCAGGGCGCGCTGGTCCCGCTCGCCGAGCAGGACCGCACCCGCTGGGACCAGGCGCTGATCGCCGAGGGGCAGGCCCTGGTCCGCCGCTGCCTGCGCCGCAACCGGCCCGGCCCGTACCAGCTCCAGGCCGCGATCAACGCCGTGCACAGCGACGCCCCCACCGACTGGAGCCAGGTCCTCCAGCTGTACGACCAGCTCCAGGCGCTCGCCCCCGGCCCGGTGGTGGCGCTGAACCGGGCCGTGGCCGTCGCCGAGGTGCACGGCCCCGCCGTAGCGCTCGCCCTCGTTGACGACCTGCACCTCGACACGTACCACGTCTTCCACGCCGTCCGAGCCAACCTCCTCCGCCGCCTCGACCGGACTGCGGAGGCGGCCGCGGCCTACGAGGCCGCCATCGCCCACACCGCCAACGCCCCCGAGCGCGCGTACCTCCGCGCCCAACTCGCCGGACTCCCTTGATCCAGTACGTCGTTCCGAGACGACACGCCGACGAACCTCTCGAATTCTGCGACCCGATCATGGGCGCGCCGTAGCAGATGAGCCGTCGGGGTGGGGGTTCTCCACAAGCGGGGGTGGCGTCCACAGGAAGGCGAAGTGGGCGAGCGGGCGGGGTGGGGCGGGCGGCAGCCTGCCGGGGTGCATCCGATGTTGCTGGCTCTGTTGGAGCGGGGCGAGGGAGTGGTGACCCGGCGGGTGGTGACCGAGGTGGTCCCCGAGTGGGTGCTGTGGCACGCCTGCCACGTCGGTCGACTGCTGCGCGTGCTACCCGGCGTCTACGTCGACGCAGACCTGGCTCGTGGCGAGCCCAGCGCCTTGGGGGAAGAAGAGGGCCCGAGGCTCCCACCGGCCCAGGCCGGCCCGAACCACGAAGCCGTCCCCGTCGGTCGTCCGCTCGACGCTCCGGCCTTCCTGCGCCTCGGACCGGGAGCGAGGAGGCGCGCGGCCCTCGCCTACGCCGACGGGCGGGCGGTCCTGAGCTGCCTCACCGCCCTCGACGTCTGGGGCCTGCGCCGCCAGCCCGCGGACGAGCCCGTGCACCTGGACGCGCCGCGCGGGTCAGGCGTCCGCCCTCGACCCCATCTCGCGGTGCATCACCGCCATGGGCTGGTGATGGGGCCGCCGCAGGTGGTGAGCCGCTCGGGCGTTCCCGTGATGCGGTTGGAGCAGGCGTTGGTCGACGCCTGGCCGCTGCTGCCCGCCGTGGACCGCCCCGCGCCGGTGATCCGCGCCGTCAACGACCGGCTCACGACACCGCAGCGCATCGCCGCCGCCCTCGACCGCGTCCCGCGCCTCGCCGGTCGCGCCGAACTGCGGACGCTGGTGGATCGGCTCCAGGCCGGCTGCCGCAGCCCCTTGGAGATCTGGGGTCACGACCACGTCTTCACTGGCGCGGGGATGCCGGCGTTCCAACGGCAGACCCGGATCGTCATTGGTCACCGGACGATGTACCTGGACGTCTGGGCCGAGCGGGAGCGGGTCGACTTCGAACTCGACGGCGCGAGCACGCACGCCGACCCGCGACAACGCGAGGTCGACCTGCGGCGGGACGCACTGCTCGCCACCGTCGGCATCCTCGTGGTGCGCTTCGCCCACCGCCGCCTGGTGCACGAGACCGACGCGGTACGCCGCGAGGTGCTGGCGATCCTGGCCAGCCGCCGCCTGAGCGCGTGACGGTGTCGGCGGGCGCGAGGCGGGCACGCCTCGCCGTCGAACACGATCAGGCCGCACGAGGCGAAGCAAACAGCGGGGTGCGCGCCGAGGGCCTTGCAAGCCGGCAGCCCCACCGCGCCCGCCCCAGGCAAGACGGGGATGAGGTCAGTCGCGGAGGGTGCGGAGGATGCGGGCCAGGTGCGCGTGGTCGGCGGGGGAGAGGTGACCGAAGAAGCGGTCCGCCTCGGCGGTACGGGCCGCGCGGATGGCCGCGCCGATCCGCGTACCCTCGTCGGTCAGCGTGACCAGGGTCGCGCGCCGGTCGGCCGGGTCGGGGTGGCGCGCGACGAGCCCGCGTTCCTCCAGACCGTCGACGACCTCGGTGGTGGAGCGGGGCGCGATGTGCAGGTGGTCGGCGAGCGCACTGAGCCGCATGGGCCCGTGCCGACCGAGTACGGCGAGGGCGCGGGCGTGGCCGGGGTTGATCTCCCACGGTTCGAGGGTCTGCCGGGACTGGTGGCGCAGCCGGCGGGCCACCGCCCAGAACAGCTCGGCCAGGCTCTCC
Source organism: Micromonospora sp. A200 (assembly GCF_029893845.1). Taxonomy (NCBI): domain Bacteria; kingdom Bacillati; phylum Actinomycetota; class Actinomycetes; order Micromonosporales; family Micromonosporaceae; genus Micromonospora; species Micromonospora sp. A200. Next base: position 14,562 of record NZ_JARXXY010000033.1, read on the forward strand.
TCGTGCGCCTCGCGCTCGTCGGCGTCCACGGGAATACGGTAGCAGAAACTCCTGTTGTTCCCTCATGATGAGGCAACCTCAGCAATAGACCCCGACAGGAAGAGGCACTCCTTGGATCCGACCCCCACCCATCGGGAGGGCCGCGGCGGCGCCCCCCGTACCGTCTCCGCCGCCGAGAAGGACCAGGCCCGCGACGTGTCGCTGCGCCGCATCGGCCGGCTCTTCACCGCGTACCGCTGGCAGTTGGCCACCATCACCATGATCATCGTGGTCTCGTCGGTGCTGGCGATGGCCACACCGTTCCTGCTGCGTGCCGTGATCGACCGCGCGCTGCCCGAGCGCGACCTGACCCTGCTGGTCTGGCTGGTCGTCGGCATGGTCGCGGTCGCGGCCGTGACCGCCGTGCTCGGCGTCGTGCAGACCTGGATCTCCACCCGCGTCGGCCAGCTGGTGATGCACCGGCTGCGCACCGACGTCTTCACCCACCTGCACCGCCAGTCGATCGCGTTCTTCACCCGGACCCGCACCGGCGAGGTGCAGTCCCGCATCACCAACGACATCGGCGGCATGCAGACCGTCGTCACCTCCACCGCTACCTCGATCGCGGCCAACCTGACCACGGTGGTGGCCACCGCGGTCGCCATGGTGGCGCTCTCCTGGCGGCTCTCCCTGGTCTCGCTCCTGGTGCTGCCCCCGGCCATCTGGCTGACCCGCAAGGTGGCCCGGATGCGCCGCGAGATCACCGCCCAGCGTCAGCGCGAACTGGCCGACCTCAACGTCACCATCGAGGAGGGGCTGTCGATCAGCGGCGTGCAGCTCAGCAAGACCCTCGGCGCCGGCGCCGCGCTGATCGACCGGTTCGCCACCTCGTCGGCCCGCCTGGTCGACCTCGAACTCCGCTCCGAGCTGGCCGGGCGCTGGCGGATGGCCACGATGACGGTCATCTTCGCCGCCATCCCGGCGGTCATCTACCTCAGCGCCGGCCTGCCCGGCACCGCCGGCACCCTCAGCATCGGCACCCTGGTCGCCTTCACCGCCCTGCAGGGCGGCCTGTTCCGCCCCCTGATGGGGCTGCTCAACGTCGGCGTCTCGCTGACCGCGTCGCTGGCGCTCTTCGCCCGGATCTTCGAGTACCTGGACCTCCCGGTGGAGGTGGACGACCCGGCGCACCCGATCGAGATCGACCCGGCGCGGGTCCGCGGCCACCTGCGCCTCGAGGACGTCACCTTCAGCTACCCGGGCAACGACACCGCCGCCGTCGCCGGGATCACCCTGGACGTGCCGGCCGGCACCAGCCTGGCGCTCGTCGGTGAGACCGGCTCCGGCAAGAGCACCCTCGCGGCCCTGGTCAGCCGCCTGCACGACCCCGGCAGCGGCCGGATCACCATCGACGGCGTCGACCTGCGCGACCTGCGGCTGACCGACCTCGCGGCCGTGGTGGGCGTGGTCAGCCAGGAGACCTACCTGCTGCACACCACGGTGCGGGAGAACCTCCGGTACGCCCGGCCCGACGCCACCGACGCCGAGATCGAGGACGCGGCCCGCGCCGCGCAGATCCACGACCTCATCGCCGGCCTTCCCGACGGGTACGACACCGTGGTCGGCTCCCGAGGGCACCGCTTCTCCGGCGGGGAAAAGCAGCGCCTGGCGATCGCCCGCACCCTGCTGCGCGACCCGCGCGTCCTGGTGCTGGACGAGGCCACCAGCGCCCTGGACACCGAGACCGAACGGGCGGTGCAACGGGCCTTCGACCAGCTCGCCCGGGGTCGTACCGTGATCACCATCGCGCACCGGCTCTCCACCGTGCGCGACGCCGACCAGATCGCCGTGGTCGACCACGGGCGCATCGTCGAGTCTGGCACCCACGACATGCTGATCGACCGCGACGGGCGCTACGCGGCGCTCGCCCGCTGACCCGGCCGCGCCGACGGGAGTACGGCCGGGTCAGCGGGCCTCGGGCCGTCCTGTCGAACGGCCGCTGACCATTGCGGTCACCGGCTGTTGGCTTCGTCGAGAGCTGCAACGGAGGACACACACGCAGCACGGCGAAGGACTTCGTCCAACTTCCGATGTTCAGGGCTTAGCTGATCGCGGTAAGGCCTGCTGACTTGCACCATGCGTCTCACGGCCGTGGGTGAGGCCGCCATGGCAATCTGCTCGAGCAGCTTCCACGCCATGTCATCGAAGATGATACGGACAGCGGCATCGTCGCCAGCAGTGCAGAGATCCTGGAGCTTTGGCATTCGTCGAGTAAGGGCCGGCGCCGAAACGGGATGCACCGATACCATGTCAACGGCTCGGCTAGCCGACTCCTGCAAGTTGTGCGCCTCCATTGCATTCATCAGTGGGCTGACGTCCCCAGCTAGCATCGGGTCGTACAGACCGGGGTACGGCATCTCCTCGTAACCGGGTTCGTAGCCGGCAATGTAGAGTGGCACGTCGCCGCCGGACTCGGCGACGACGCCGAGCGCCAGGTCGAGCAGGTTTACCGGCCAGCCCAGGTCCCGGATCATGCATAGTCGCATAAGCGGCTTATCCGACAGCAACATAGCCGTTAGCATTAGCTGTGCCGATTCTGCCGCAGACTGGGCGTAGAATAGCGTATCCGGCGAGTGAAGACGTATTACCTTGCCGGTGCGACACCAGTTGCGGAACCGTTGCAGGACGATCGAGTTGTCTACCACGTGAGTAAATCGGACGCCGGCGCAGGCGATATTGCCGCGTGCAGCCACCTGGCTCACCAGCCATTCACCCATCCGTTTCGACTCGGCATAAACATCACTGGTGTACGGACGCAAAGCTTTTCCGGTCGACGCATACACGAGGCTTTCAGCGCCGGCCCGTTCGGCCGCTTTGGCGACGTTGAGGGTGCCTAGTACGTTGGTGTGAACAGTTCGGGCAACTTGGTATTCGGCCAAGCCAGGGTTCCGCTGGGCGGCAAGGTGAAAGACTATGTCAGGGCGGTGCTTCTGCATAAATGCGCGAACGGATCCGTAGTCGCGGATATCCAGCCGCAGGTACCGTACGCCGGAAACGGGCCGCCTCGGGTGTGTTATGGCCGCACTCATCAAGACGCCCGGCCCAAGGAGGCTGAGCTGGCTCAGCAGAGCAGTACCGAGACAACCACTACCTCCGGTCACCAGAATGCGTCGGCCACGGACCGCCGCCATGACCGCATCTAGCGGCAAAGGTATTGCCCTCTGCCTGATGGCCGAGTAGCGACGTAGTTCATCGACGCATCCGGATCGGGTTCGCAGCAGCTCGGAGGTCAGCTCCGAAAGTCGCCGTCGGTCGGCGGCGGAGACTTCTTTCCGGTGGGGTGGAACAGCCGTTAGCATGCGTTGCAAGACTTCGTCCGTTGCCGCCTGGTGCATCATATTCGCTCTCAGATTCGAAGCAGGGCTACGTTCGCCCGGCACCGCCGTTCGGGTGTGCCACCCCTGCATTTGTCCCAGGGTCAACCGATCGGCGGTGCCGGGATCTGGGGCCCGAGGGTTATCCGGACCAGTTCGCGGGAAGGGTCAGCATTGATTGGCGAGCGCTATGCGGTGTAGCAGCCGGCGAAAAACCAGTCGATGTGGTGCCAGGCGCCGAGGGCGTCCACCCAGTAGGCCTGGAAGCCGGCGCACACCTCCTTGCCCGGGCTGGCATCGACGGTGTACGTCCAGTTTGTCCCGGGCACTCCGCCCTGACTGGGCCCGCCGGGATTCCAGGCCGACTGGACCAAGGCAAGTGGCCGGGCGCTCGAACCCCTGACGCGCGACAGGCGGCCCCAGCCGACTCCGCTGCAGCCGTATGAGTGCCGCAGTTCCTCGCGCATGACGGCGCCGTCCACGTCGAAGTCCTTGTACTTCCAAGTGTTGCCGGTGCCGCAGTTGGCGGGATTCACGCCGGTGGGCCCAGCCGATGCGGGCGTGGCGCCTGCGCCAGCCAGAAGGACGCCGAGAGCCACGGCTGCGACGACTCGTGTTGCCGACCTTTTCATTACTTCTCCTCACGTGAGCGGACAACGGTCGATGCCAGTGACCGTGTTGGTACCGGTTGGTGGGGCAGTGAGGTGGGCGACAAGCGCCGGCCTCGTGTGGGCTGACAGTCAGCGCGGGCGGGGAAGGCGCCGGGTCTCGGCGCGGCGCGCCGGTGTCGCCGGGTCGGCGACCCTGCCGGCGGTCTGGGTCCGATACTCCGTCTGCACGCTTGTGTCCAGCCGGGCGGCGGTGCGTGCCAGGGCGGTGTCGCCGGGTGCGCCGACAATGTGGAAGTGCGACGCTTTCGCCGGCGTGAGATCACCGCCCCAGACGACCGTGCCTTCGCAGTCGATCAGGATGTCCCGCACGATCGCTTCGTGATGTGGCCACAACCGCTCGCTGCCACCTGCGGGGTACGCGGTGGGATGCAGCGCGATGGCGGTGCCGGACAGGTGGTTGGACTCGTAGCGCGCCCGGATCTCTCGGTGACCCGTGTGGCCGGCGATCCCGCCGCCTTCGCCGTTGTCCAAGGCGGCGATCTCGTAGTGCCAGCGGCGGGCGACGTGCAGCAGGACCGTGGCGGCGGGACCCTGCCGCAGGGCAACTGTGGCGCTCGACCCCTCGACCCGGTATGTAGTGATGGCGGCCGGGCCGATGCGCCAGCCGTTGGCGGACCGGGGCTCCGTCCACCGACCCGCGTTCGTGTCGCTTGCGCGGGCGGCTACCCCGGGGGCGACGGTCAGGACGCCGGCGGCGGCGGCGACGCCGAGCAGGCTACGTCTCGTGATCATTTTTGTTCCTCACTCGGCGCTGTCGAGGGCGGAGACACCGGGGTCGGCCCCTTGGCGCCAGACGTCGTGGTCCAGCCCCCAGCCCGGCTGGAACTCGTACTCGCTGATCTGGTTGAACGACCAGTTGTCCGGCAGGGGGAATCCGAGGTTGCCGGAGTAGCCCCAGGACATCCCGGAAACCAGTGACCAGCGGGCGCCGACCTCGCGGGAGACGCGACTGCACACGTGGCGCGAGCCGTAGACGCCGAAGGCGTAGCGGTTGCCCAGCTCGTCGAGGCCGTCCCGCACGCCCCGAAAGTAGGGCTTGATGTGGGTGTCGATGTCAGTGTCCAACGCGTCGTAGTCGACGGCGAAATAGATGCAGGCGCCCCCGGGGATACGATGTTCGACGGCCCTGTGGTGGGCGACTTGACCCTGTTCATATCCCTTCTGATAGGTGAAGTTGAACAACTGCGTGCCGTTCCATTGAAAGATCGGAAAGAGCCTCAGTCCGGCGTCCAGGATGGTCTGCGGCTCGCCGGGCTTGAGGGCCTTGTCGAGGAAGTGCTCGTCGGTCGGCGGCAGGTGTTCGTCGAGGTAGCGGCCGACAATCTGGTAGCCGTAAGCCCTCAGTTGTGAAGCTCGGGTGGCGGTGATCTGGGTGATGCAGTCACATCCGGTGGCAGGTCGGGCGCTGTCACCGCAGGACACCAGCAGTTGCGCCCACGTGGTGTAGTCGTTGATGCCGGTGACCGGAATCTGCGAAAAGCGCTGGAAGGCACGTACCCATTCCACGTGGGTGCTGGTCGCGCCATCGGTACCGATGTCCTCCGCGCGGTAGCTTAGCGGCGTCGGGGGCGTGCCCGGCAGTATTGTCGGAGAGTTGAAGTAGCATGCCGAACGGAACAGGTAGCGCAAGTCGCCGGTGAGCTGGCCGGAACCCCGCCCCTTCAGACCAGCCTGCGTGCCGGGTCCGAAGTAGCCGTTGATGGAGTACAAGTCGATGCCGATCTCGTATTGGATGGCCATCATCAGCCCCTGCTGGACCTCACGCGAGTAGAAGCCGTCGCAGGGCACCAGCCGCATCGCGGGGATCCCCACGCCGGCGACGTAGCGGGCGTTGAGCCGCTGCTGAATGTGCTGGATGTCGGCATCGCCGCCGGGCACGAGCTTGAACTGGTCCATGCGCATCAGTGCCTTGACGACGTGCGGCCACATCCTGCGCCGCATCGACTCGTCCGCGTACGACAGCCCCGCGTCACCGTAGAGCCTCTCGAGGGCGTCCTGGGAGTCGCTGTTCCAGTCGATCAACTCGTCTGAGGTCCAATAGCCCTTGCACCACAGGGCGGCGTTGTAGATCCGGACCAGGTTCAGGTTGAACTCCTCCTCGGGCAGGGTGTCCCGCCTGCGGACCGCCTCGAAGGTGCCGGGACCGAAATTCTGCACGGTCGGAGTTATGCCGAGTTCGTGTTGCAGGCCTTGGGTGAGCGACAGAACGGTCGGCCAGCCGGTACGCCCGTCCTCCGGACAAGCCAGGTATCCCGGGGCGCTGCGGTAGGCGGCGTTCACCCACCGCTGGGCCCCGAAGACGTGGATGTCGGCGAGGCCGGTCCAAGGCGCGCTCGGGTCGATCGTCGAGCCGCGCTGGGCGTACATCGTCAGGTTTCCGGGGCACTCGGTGGGGATGTCGGACTCGAAGGAATGCGGAATGATTCTGAGCCCGGCCTTCCTGGGAGCCTCAGTCCGCAGGTGCTCGATGAGCTGTCGGTAGGCGCCCAGCATGGCCTCGGCGGCCGTATGGTTCGACCTCATGAGCGCGCAGATGGAGTAGAAGCCCGCGTTTCTGCCGATCCTCTCGTCATCGTCACAAATGTGGCCTGGAGAGTTGGCCTCGCCGCGCTGGTACCCACGGCCCTCGTAGATGTTGCCGTGGCGGCATATGAGGAAGTTGTAGGCGATGTCCCCGTTGTACTTCTTGGGGTCCCGTGTGTGGGCCTCGTAGATTTCGGCGACGTCCTTCTGGCACGCGGCCTCCGACTCGTAGTCGTTGCCGAACGGATCCGCCGGGCCGCGGTGGTGGATGAACACACCCCCGACGGCGTTCCAGTCGGGGTTGCTGCTGCGCTCGGGAGGTGCGGCGGCGTGTGGTCGCTGGGCTGGGTTCACGTACGGGGCCCAGGTTGCCCGTTTATGGATGGTGAGCGGCATGGCTCCTCGTTCCGGCGGCGCTTCTCGGGTGGGCGGGGAGTGCATCGGTCCGTGTGCGGGTGCCTCCAGGATCAGCCCGGGTGTCGGCTCGTGGCGGAGGCGTTGCACAGCGTCATCACCTGTGCAATAAATGGCCCGTGGGAGCCGGGCGGAGCGCCTCCGGCCGTCGCGGGCGTCCGTACCGGTCGGGCACCGGACCGGCGGCGCTTCCGCGTCTGCCAGCGCAGCAGCAGCGCGTCGGATGGCTGCTTCGGGTCAACCGGCTGTACGGGCCGAGCGAACGGTGGCTGCGATCGGCCGACTTCGCCCAGGCGTTCCAGGGCGGGTCCTGGCCCAAGCGCACCAGCATCTACCAGATCTCGCGCTGGGAAACCGCAGTGGTACGCGTGTCGTACCCGACGATCTGCCGGTACGAGGAGCTACTCGACCTGCCCTCCCACCGGCTCGTGGCGTTGATCGACACCATCTACCGGTACGCGGCATCCACCGGCGACGCCTCGCCGATGCTGACCCGAGGTCCGGAACGACCGGCGGATCCGCACCGACTCAGTGAACTCGTCGACATGGCCAGTTCCTCGACCGCGCTGCTCACCGGAGTGGAGTGGGACGAGCTCACCCGGCGGTTGGCGGCCGCGCCGCAGGTGGTGATCAGTCCGCAGCGGGCCTGGACGGACATCGCCGAGCGACTGCTCAGCGAAACCATCGTCGCCGACGGGATTGCCTGGATGCAGCGGTACGAAGCGCTCAGCCGCCTACTGGCTCACCCCGTCGGCCAACAGGCAGCCGTCGCTGCCTGTGCCAGCCTCGCGGCCGACCGAACCAACCAGGTCTTCGTCGAGACGGTGAGCGTTCTTGATGCGAGCCGCCACCCCGATGCCAACCGGCACGTGCTACATCAGCTGGTCCACCCGACAAACGACCGAGCCCAGTTCGGTGCCCTGTTGGCGAGCGTGCGGAAGCTCCGCTTCGGACACTTCACCGACGCGGAGATGCCGCTCCTGATGGCGATCATCAACGAGTTGGCTTCGGACTCGACCAGGCGCGACGATGTCCAGCCACTCGCGGTCGAGTTGCTCCGTCGCCTGCCGGACACCGCCTCGACGGCCAGCCGGAACCGGCTACGCCGGCTGGCCACCGATCCGACGCTGCGCCACGTCCTTCGCGCCGGCCGGCTAACGGAAAGGGAGGCGAGCCGGCAGTTAGTCGACCGCATCATCAACACCGTCGTGGCCCTGATGCCCGGCGATGCGCCCCCGTTCCACGACGACGTGCTGCCGACCCTGGTAGACGAACTGCTCTTCAGCCCGGTGTTCGACGTCCGAATGTACGCAGCTATCACGGTGAGCGGTACGCCGTACCGCCAACGCCTGGCCGCCGCGCTGTCCGCGGAACTGGCCGGTTCGGCGGTACTCGCCAGCCCGGTGGCGCCCGCCATGATCGAAGCCCTGCGGCTGCTTGGGGGAGGAGAGCAACGGGCGGTGATCGAGCGGCTGGTCACCGCGAGCGGGGTGCCAGCCTCGATCACCGTCGCGGCAGCACAGGCGATCGGGCACGTAGGAGGGCGTAGCGACGACCAGTTCTGGGGGCGCGCGATCGCCTATCACGCCGGGCTGTGGAGGCGAACGCGCCAATCGACAAACGCGGCAGCGCTCAACGGCCTGACCTACGGTCTTGGTATGACCCGCAATCTCACCATGCTGCAACGGTTACGCGCCGACGACCAGATGCCCGAGCCGGTACGAGCCGCGGCCGCCTGGTGGCTCAACCTGCCGGAGACGGTGTACGCAAGCGCCAACCACTAGTGCCCGGTCACGCCGTCGACCTGCTCCCGGAGGATGTCGGCGTGGCGGCAGTGCCGTGCCAACTCGCGGATTATGTGAACGTAGATGTAGCGCAGCCACACCCTTCCCAGGCGGGAATGAGGCACAGTGTCGTCGAGGGCGAAGCCGGCTGCGCTCTGCCTCGACCGATCACAGGCCGTGACGTACTCCGCGATGACGTTCGCGACCGTCTCGTCCGAGCCGGCCTGCCAACTGGCGTCGTCACCGAACGAGTTGCCCGCGACCTGTTCACGCAGCTGCTGGGCCAGACATTGCTGGAACCAGTTCCGCTCAACAGCGGCGGCGTGTTTGATGAGGCCGATAAGCGTGGTGAGCGATGGCACCAGGCGCCGACGAGCGTCATCCGCCGACAGTCCTCGGAGCCTAGCGATGATCACATCCTGGTACGCGTCGATGAAGGCTTCCAGAACCTCGCGCTCCGAAGCCGTGCTTGCGAGCTCCTCGCTGTCGAGCGGCCGGGCAGTCGTCACATCCAGACGCTAGACCTCTGAGGTCTCGTGTCGCCCCACCAAGATCGGCAGGACGCCTCCTAGGCGGCCGGCCGGCGGCCCTGACCGTGAGGTCGGCCAGGGCAGGGCCATGGCAGCCAGCAGCCCGCTCGCACAGAGCGTGGGAGTCCCGACCAGGAACTCCTCGCGTTCCATCCACTCGACCGCTCGACGCGCGGACGGTCGAGCAGCGCCTGATCCAGCGACCGCTCGGAGTCGTCGTCGTAGCACGACCGGATCTCGTTACCGAGCCAGAGCCATCAGTGGAAGGGGCCGAGCCGCGACGGGCCGCTGTCCGGACTCGTCGTGGACCTCCAGCCAGCGGTCCTGCGGCTCGCCGGGCAGGACGCCCAGGGCGTTCGCGGCGACGAGGTCCCGGCACGGTCATCGCCGGATCGCCGGGTTCGGTGGTGGCAGCACCAGCTCGGCCAGGTTCTCGTGGTGCTCAGGGCAGGAGCAGTCCAGCCCGCGCGGCGGCGTCCAGTCGGTGGTCCGAAAGCTACGCGCGGGTGAGGGGGCATGGCGCATGTAGGCGGGCGCCGCCATGGGGGTACGAGAAAGCCGATCTCGAACACGTGATTCCCGGCTCGCTGTGGTTAGGGTGGCGCGGTGCAGAGTGGAGTGCAGCCGCAGGTGCCGGTGCTGTACGTCGCGGACGCCGACGCGACGCTTCTACGAGGTGTTCGGCTACACCCAGGTCCGCACCGGCGGCGACGGGGAATCACGCTGGTCGTACCTGCAGTGCGGCGAGCTGACCCTGCTGCTGGCCGCGGTGACGCCGCGCCTGGTCACCGTCGAGCTGCCGCTGCTGATCTACCTGTACATCGACGAGCTGGAGCCGGTGGTCGACCGCCTGACCGCCGCCGGGTACGCGTGCAGCGCGCCGGCTACCCCGAGCACGCCCCCGGCGGTGAGTGCCGGGTGATCGACCCGGACGGCAACGCGGTGCTGTTCGGGCAGCGGCGGGCGGTGCCGGCGCAGGCCCGGGTCGCGCAGCCGGGCGCCGAGGCCCGGTTCTCGCTGGTCCGGGAGGCGGCCGAGGCGGTCGGCCGTCGGGGCGGGGCGCCGGCGCGGTGCCAGGTCGGCGGGGCGCAGGGCGAGACGTGCGGTGAGCCGGCCGAGGTCAAGCTGGCCGACTCCTGGGGCGACGCGGTGTGGGGCTGCATGGCGCACGCCGAGGAGGCGCTGCTCAACGCGGGGGGGCTTTCCTGGCCACTGAGGGGGTTGGGGTTGGGGCCGTTCCTGCGGCTCGGCAGGCGCAGCCGGACCGGGCCGCCCAGGGCTGAGGTCGCGAGTTACGGCGACCTGCCCTGCGAGCAGAAACTTCCGCACTACAACACGCAGAACTCCTTGCCCGGTCGCTGCACCCCTCAGTGCTACGACCACAACCCGAGATTCCTCCGTTTCGTCGATGAATCGGGGCTGCCATTCCGCCCGCATCCGGACTTCACGAGGAGCGACATGGTTCGCAATCAAACCAGCCGCCGCACAACGCTGTCCCCGACAGCGTCTCAGCCGTCGGTGATCAACTTCGCGTTCACTTCGTTCGCGAGATCCCAGAGCGGACCGCCGATGACGATGCCGTCACCTCGACCGCTCTTGCCGGGAGAGGCCCGGTAGAGGGTCCGTACGGTGTCCCCGAAGCCGACTACCACCCACCAGTCCGCGTCGGGATAACTCCGTCGCCACGTGGTCGACACGAACCTGCCCGTGTCGGTGCGGGCCTCGACGAGCATGAGCTCCCACGCATCGGATTCGAATCTCTTCAGGTCGTCGATTGGGGCGTCCCGGCCGGCGGTCCGCTCCCGCAGGTGCGATCCGTGCAGCCGCAGCTGACGCGGGTCGGTGAACACCTGACGGACGCGGACGAAGAGCGGCTCGGGTCCGGTCTGTACGTGGAAACGAGCGACCTGAGCTCCCACCGAACCACCCCCACCGCATCTCCGTACTGGCAGGCGAGACTCTAGATCACCTGACACGGGGTCCAGTGACGTCGTGAGCTGGCTCTAGGATCTCTGCCATGCAGGAGGGCCGGTGGACCACGATCACGCCGTCGCAGTTTGCGCACGAGCGGGAGGCGCTGGCGCACGTCCAGGCGCTGCTGCCGGACACCGAGCCCTACCGAGCCTGGTCGAACTTCACCTTCACCGCGCAGACCGGTCATCCCTACGAGGTTGACCTGCTGGTCGCCGGCCCGGGCGGGCTCTACCTGATCGAGATCAAGAGCTTGACCGGCCGGCTGATCTCCAGCGGCTCCAACTGGATCCTGAACGGGCCGAACAAGACCCGGGTCTTCGAAAACCCCCTGCACCTGGCCGACGCGAAGGCGAAGAAGCTCAAGTCGCTGCTCCAGGTCGCCGCCGGACGCCGGAAGGGGGCGAAGGTCAAGATCCCGTTCGTGCAGGCGGCGGTCTTCCTGTCGAAGCCGGGGCTGCACATCGGGCTCTCCGATCACCACCTGCACGGCATCTACGGACCCGAGCCGGCGCCCGGCCACCAGCCGGGCCAGTTGCCGACCATCAGCTCGTTCCTGCAGCGCCCGCCGCAGGACGAGCAGCAGCGGGTCACCAAGGAGATGTCGGCGGCGCTGCCGGACCTGCTGGAAGAGGTCGGCATCGCCCGCAGCCGGCGGCACTACCAGATCGGCGCGTGGGAGCTGGAGCCCCGTCCGTTCGATGTCGGCCCGACCTGGCAGGACCACCAGGCCCGGCACCGCGACCTCGAGCGGGAGCGCCGCCGGGTCCGGATCTACCTGGTCGAGCGCAACGCGGTGCAGGCCGAGCGGGCCAGCATCGAACGCGCCGCCAAGCGCGAGATGCAGGTGCTGCACGGCATCAACCACCCCGGCATCGTCCAGGTCGACTCGATGGAGTCGCACGAGGCCGGGCCGGCGCTGATCTTCCGGTACGACCCCCGCTCGATCCGCCTCGACCACTACATGGCCCAGTACGGCGACCGCCTCGACGCGTTGAGCCGACTGGCGATGATCCGCCAGCTCGCTGAGACGGTCGCGTACGCGCACCGCCGGCGGTTGCACCATCGCGCCCTGTCGGCGCGCAGCGTTTTGGTCAACCCGGGACGCCAGCGGCGGGGTGGCAGCGAGGACGAGGCGTGGCTGACTCCGCAGCTGCAGATCAGCGACTGGCAGGCGGCGACCCGCGGTGTCGACGGGAGCGGCGGGGGCAGCAGCGGCGACCCGGTCACGCTGTCCACGCACGCGGCCTCGCACATCGAACGTTCGGCCGAGGCGTACCTCGCGCCGGAGCTGACCGCGCCGAAGCCGGACGCGGTCGCGATGGACGTCTTCGGCCTCGGCGCGTTGAGCTACCTGATCCTGACCGGCCAGCCGCCGGCGGCGAAGCGTGCGGAACTGCTCACCCGGCTGGCTCGGGACAACGGGCTGCGGGCCTCCGCGATCGCCGATGGCATCACCGAGTTCGCCGACGAGCTGATCCAGGCGGCCACCGCGCCGGTGCCGACCCAGCGCCTCACCACCGTGGCCGAGTTCGTCGAGATGCTCCAGGTGGTCGAGGAGGAGCTGACCGCGCCGCCGGTGCAGTCGGTGCACCCGGAGGAGCCGGAGCCCGAGCAGGTCGACCCCCTCGAGGCGCGCGGCGGCGACCGGGTCGGCGAGTGGAAGATCGTTCGGAGCCTCGGCACCGGCTCGACCTGCCGGGCGTTCCTCGGCTTCAACGAGCGCACCCGGCGGGAGGAGGTGCTCAAGGTCGGGCTCTCCGACGAGAAGGGCGCCCGCCTGGCGCACGAGGCGAGGGTGCTCGGGCCGCTCACCGACTCGCGGGTGATCCGGCTGGCCCGGCCGGAGCCGCTGCAGATCGGCACCCGCACGGTCGTCGTGCTCGAGCATGCCGGGGACCGCACCCTGGCCCGCAAGCTGCGCGACGACGGCCGGCTCACCGTCGACGAGCTGGAGACCTACAGCGACTACCTGTTCGGCGCCCTCGACTACCTGGAGGGCGAGGGCGTCTACCACCGGGACATCAAGCCGGACAACATCGCCATCCGGGTGCGCCCCAACCGCACCAAGCAACTGGTGCTCTTCGACTTCTCTCTGGCCGGCGTCTCGGTCAAGGAGATCACCGCCGGCACCCCCCGCTACCTCGACCCGTTCCTCGGTACCGCCAACCGGCCCGGCTACGACAAGCACGCCGAGTGGTACGCCCTCGGGGTCACCCTGCACGAGATGGCCTCCGGGGAGCTACCCGTCTGGGGTGACGGTGGCACCGAGCCGCAGCTGACCGAGGGACCGCCGGTGCTGGCCGTCGAGGCGTTCGACCCGGCGATCCGCGACGGCCTGGTGGATTTCCTCCAGCGCGCGCTGCACCGCGACCACCGCCAGCGGTTCGCCTCACTCAAGGACATGCGTGACGCCTGGCAGCAGGTGTTCCGCCGCTCCGATGCGAGCGCCCCGGTCGGCACCGACCACCCCGAGATCGAGGCCGACGAGCCGGACGAGAAGGCCGCCGAGGCGGCCCGCGACGAGGCCGCCAGCAAGGTGACCCGGGCCACGGCCCTGGAGGCGGCCGGGCTCACCCCGCGCGCGGTCTCCGCCGCCCACCGCCTCGACGCCACCACCGTCGGCGAGCTGCTCACCGTCGCCAACAAGCTCGCCCACCTGCCCGGCCTGGGCGCCAAGACCCGCCAGGAGCTGCAGCGTCGGGTGAAGGAGTGGCGCGGCCGGCTGGGGGAGCGGGAGACCATCCCCACCACGCCCGCCGCCCGCAAGGCCGCGACGGAGGAGGTGGCATCCGAGGCCGCCGCCGGGGACGGCGACCCCGATCTGGTACGCGTCGGACTGGACGCGATCGCCACGCTGCTCGTCCCGGCCAGCCGTAACCCCAACGACGTCGAGGCCACCCGGCTGGCGCTGCACCTGCCCGACGCCACCGGAGTCCTGCCGGACCTGCCACTGTGGCCGCAGCACCCGCAGGTGGCCAAGCCGCTCGGTGTCACTCCCGCCCGGATCGCGCAGATCCTCGGCAAGCAGCGCAAACGCTGGAACGACATCCCGGTGGTTGGCAGCGTGCGTACCCAGATCATCGAGCTGCTGCGCGACGGCGGCCGGGTGATGGGCGTCGCCGAGCTGGCCGCGGCCCTGCTGAGCAGCCGCGGCTCGGTGCGTACCGGGGATGCGCTGCGGCTCGCGGTGGCGGTCGCCGCGGTGCGGGCCGCCGTGGAGGTCGACGCGCTCGCCGACGAGCCGCGCCTGCTGCTGCGCCGGCATGCCCGCGCCGACATCAACGGCAAGCCACACCCGCGCGGTGACCGGCTGCTGGTGGCCCTGGAAGCGGGCGAGGACGACGCGCCGGACACCCCGGCCGCGCCGGCGCTGCTCGACTACGCCGACGCGCTGGGCAAGGCCGCCGACAAGCTCGCCGCCAGCGAAGTGCTGCCCAGTCCGGCGACGGTGCTGCGTACCCTCGCGGCGGTCACCGCGCCCGGCGGCGCGGCCGACGTCATCGACGAGCGGCGACGCGTGCTGCTCGCCGCGGCGGCCTCGGAGCGCGCCGCCGCGACCGCGCGGCTGGAGCTCTACCCGCGCGACCTCGATCCGGTGCGCGCACTGCGGCTGGCCCAGGCCGGCGTGGTGCCTCCGGCCAACTCGGAGGGGGGCCGCGGGCTGACGCCGGAGCAGGTGACCCAGCGGGTCCGGACGCGCTTCCCGGAGCTGGACCCGCTGCCTCCGCACCCGAAGCTGGACCGGCTGCTCGCCGAGGCCGGCTTCGAGCTGCGCTGGGACCGCGACCGGTACGTCCCGTTGCCGCCGCGCAACGCCTCGTCCTCCATGTCGATCATGCAGCGGCG
This sequence comes from Micromonospora sp. A200, assembly GCF_029893845.1. Classification (NCBI taxonomy): domain Bacteria; kingdom Bacillati; phylum Actinomycetota; class Actinomycetes; order Micromonosporales; family Micromonosporaceae; genus Micromonospora; species Micromonospora sp. A200. The sequence goes on from NZ_JARXXY010000033.1 coordinate 29,657, forward strand.
CCCCTCGGTGACCGTCGCGCCCAGCCGGTGGACGGCCGAGTCGCCGGAGCTGGCGGCGGCGATGCGGGCCGAGGAGCGGCTGACCGGCGCGAGATCCGCGGGCGGTTTCCGGGCGCTGACGGTACGGCTGTCCCGGTACGGCCTGGCGCGGGAGGAGCTGGCCCGGCGCTTCGACGCCCGGCCGGTCAACGTCGCGGCCCGCTTCCTCGACCACCTGCACGCCCTGGTCGACGCCCACCCCAAGCCGACCTGGGAGACGGTGGTCGGGGCGGACATCGCGCCGCCCGGCTCCCGGGGCGCGATCAAGCTGGGGGAGTACGTCGAGCGGGCGTGGCAGTTGGCCGCGCCGGAGCTGCGCGCCGAGCTGTCGGCCGAGGCGGGGCCGGTGCTGCTGCACGACGCGGCGGTGCTGGCCCGGTACCGGGCGATGGAGCGGCTCTACGAGCTGGCGGATGCGGCGCGGAGCGGGGCGGGCGGCGTGTGGCTGCTCTGCCCGATGGAGGATCCGGCGCTGCTGCCGAAGCTGGACGGTGCGGTGGTGCGAGTCGGTGACAACGAGTGGATCGGTCTGCCGGACGCCTGGGTCGTCAACGCCCACCGCGGCGCAGTGGCCGCCTCCTGACGCGCGCTGCTCGACTGGATGTGGCGGGAGGTCGAAATGGCGGCAGCTCAAGGGCTACCGGAAGCGGATGTGGCTCAGGCGCGTCGGTGGTGCCACCAGCGTGTCCCGGAGCGGGTTCGTGACCAGGTGCGGATTGAGTGTGAGGAGGCGGCCCGCCACCTGACGATCGTCGAGTGTCGGGCCCCGTGGCGAGCCGATATGGGGTCCGAGTGGACGCGGCTTCCCGTCGCGCGCCTCCGGTACACCAAGAACACCGGGACCTGGACGCTGTACTACCGGGACCGCAACCTCCGGTTCCATCGGTACGACCTGACCCCGCCAACAAGCAACATGGCGAACCTTCTCGCCGAGCTCGATCGGGACCCCACGGCGATCTTCTGGGGTTGACCGTTCCGATCACCGCCACCCGGTCCCCAGATCTCGTCGGGCCCCGGGTGCGCGCCACTTTCCCGACAGCGTCCGCGGTCCCAGCGGCGTACCGTTCGCGGTCCAGCGTAGGGAGGAGCCGGATGAGTCATCTGCAGCAGGCCGAGCAGTCGCCGGACACTGAGCGGATGTTCGATGCGGACACGAAGGCGATGGGCTACCTGCCCAACTACACCAGGTTGTTCGCCCACAGCCCGGCCGTGTACCTGGCCTGGCAGCAACTCAACGGTGCGGTGAAGGCCGAGATGGAGCTGCGCCGCTACGAGTTGGCGACCCTCGCCGCAGCCCGGGCCCTGAAGTCCTCCTACTGCGGACTGGCACACGGGAAGGTCCTGCGAGACAAGTTCTTCGACGCGCCGACCGTCGCCGCCATCGCGTCAGACCACGGCAGCGCCGGCCTCTCCGCGCAGGAGGTCGCAGTCGTCAACTTCGCCGGAAAGGTCGCGGTCGATGCGAACTCGGTCATCGAGGCCGACATCGCGGGCCTGCGCAGTCACGGTCTCGATGACACCGAAATCTTCCGCGTGATCCTCGCCGTTGGTGCCAGATGCTTTTTCAGCACCGTCCTCAGTGCTGCCGGGGCTGAGCCCGATCCGCAGTACAACGAAAGCCTCGACGTGAACCTGCGGCAGGCGCTGAGCTTCGGCGGCTAGACCCAGGAGAAGCTCAGCGACGCTGCTGTCCCAGCGCAAAGGACGCCTGGCACCCTTGCCCTCGTCGCCGCCCGAGTGGCTTCGACGCGGTGCGTTCTCGTTTCCGGCGTGTCGCGGTTTGCGATCAGCCCGGTCGGGTGCGGCAGACTGTGCCCGTGAGTCCAGTGAGCCGTGGCCGACGCCGCAACGCGAAGAAGCGATCAGTACGCGGCGGTGCGCCGCTCGTCGTGGTGGGCGCACCGGAGGAGTGCGACTGCCCGTACTGTGCCGGGGCGCAGCCAGCGCCGGGGCAGATCGATGACCTGCTTTCGCAGTCGGTCGACATCGACGCCATGCAGGACCCGCTGGAGGTGGAGATCGCCGCCTCGATGTTGCTGGCGGTCGGGGCGGTTATCGGCGACGACTTCGACCGGGCGTTGCTGGGCCTGTTCGTGCCGACGTTCGAGGCGCAGTCCACCCCGGCGGCGCGGGCGATGTTGGCGGGGATCGCTTCGGTCACCGACGGTGAGGTCAGTCGGGCTGCCACGGAGGCCGCCCGCCGGCTCACCAGTGCCGGCGTCACCGCACCACCCTGGCTCGCCGAACTGGACGCCCCGATCACGGTCGAGGACTGCTTCCGCTTCGTCGATCCGTCGGGGTCGGCGTTCCTGCTGGCTGGGAGGTTCCAGCGGGCCGGCCGGTCGAACGTCGTCGTCGTCAGCCTGGACGACTGCGACTGTGGTGCCGCCGGTCAGATCCTGTTGATCGAGGCGGACCGGTGGGATGAGGCCCGCGATGCGCTCCTGGCCGACCTGCACGCCGGGGGCGTCGACGTCACCGAGGAGAAGCTGCGGCCGGCGGACTTGCGCCGAGCCGTGGAGGACGCGCTGGACGCCCGTGCCGAGCACGACCGGTTCGACCCTGAGCTGCTGGACGAAGTCCTCGAGGAGGACGGCCCCGACTATGCCGCTCTGGCCCTGGTGCTTCGTAGTTGGATACGGACGCTCCCCGCGACCCGCCGCCGCTCCCGGAATCACGGCCACGATGGCGAACTGGATGTCGCTTCGATCTCCACGCTGCTCGACCTCTTGAACCCGACGGGGCGCGGTGGTGCCGTACCGGCCCAGCGTCGCCCCGCCAGCCTGCCGGCGAAGCGCAAGAAGTCCGACGGCCCGGCGCCGATCTACCAGATCAAGGTGAGCCTGCGGGCCGCCCGCCCGCCGATCTGGCGGCGTCTCGAGGTGCCCGGCGACGTCAGCCTCACCCGGCTGCACGAGCTGATCCAGGTCGCCTTCGACTGGAACGACAGCCACCTGCACGTCTTCGAGACCCGGTTCGGCAGCTTCGGCCGACCCGACCCAGAACTCGGCCACCGCGCCGCATCGCGGGTGACCCTGGAGCAGGTCGCCCCCGCCGTCGGGGACAAGCTGCGTTACACGTACGACTTCGGCGACAACTGGGAGCACGACATCCTCGTGGAGAAGGCCCTCGACCGGGAGGAGTCCGGGGCGTACCCGCGCTGTGTCGGCGGACGGCGTGCGGCGCCGCCGGAGGACTGCGGCGGCGTATGGGGGTACGCCGACCTGGTGGAGATCCTCGGCGACCCCACCCATCCCGAGCACCAGGACCGGCTGGACTGGCTGGACCTGGACGATCCGACCGGCTTCGACCCGGCCCGTTTCGACGCGAAGGCGGTGACCGCGGCCCTGCAGCAGGTCCGGTAGTCCGGGGACCCACCTGCGTGCGATCAGCCAGCCGTGCCGGAAGGCACCAACCAAGCCGTCGGCTGCCCGGTGATCGCCGTGATCATGTCGAAGTCACCGTCGTAGTGCAGCACGGTGGCGCCGTGGCGTTCGGCAGTGGCGGCGATCAGCAGGTCCGCCATCGACAGGGTGTGGTGGTTGCCCTTGTGGAGCGCCTGGACCTGGATGTCGATCGCCCGGTCCCAGATCTCGTCGGGCATGGCCAGCCAGTGGAAGCCGCCGAGCAGCCAACGCGCGCGCTGCGCGTCCTTCGCGGTGCGGGCACTGTGGATCACTTCGATCTCCACCGCTCCGCACACCGCCAGCAGCCCTCTCTCGGACAACTCGTCGAGCACAGGGGCCACCGTGGGCTTGGGCCACCGGGCGAGCGCCGACTTGTCGAGAAGGTAAAGCGCCCGGCTCACGCCGCGTCCGGCTTGGCCGCGCCCGTTCCGCCGGTCAGGTCGGGAAGCCCGCCGGTCTTGAGCCAGTCGGCGAACTCGCGGCGCTTCTCTCGGTTGACCACGGCCTCAAGGGCAGCGTTGACCGTCGCCTTCTTCGTCGTGGTACCGAGAATCTTCGACGCTGCCGCGAGCAGGTCGTCGTCGACGTCCAGGATCGTTCGTGACATGGTCAGGGACCTCTCTGGCGGCAGCGAGTCGGCTCCGATGATCTCAAGAACAGCCTCACTTGATATCACCTCTCGTGGGCGTGCCGAGCTGTGAGTGGCCCGACCGCCAGGGATCACATGACGGGTGCGCCGAACAGAGACAGCAGGGCCGTCTGCTCGGGCGTCAGACGCAGCGGAGGTGTTCCGTTGGTGCCGGGAAAGATCCGAGCTGCATCAAGGTCCGCTCGGCGGATGCTCGTCGCGATGCCGATCTTGACGCCCCGAGTGGTCAACGTTTCAAGTAGGCGGCGAGAGTCGAAGAGATACGCCGCGGATATCTGCCACTGGTGGTGCCGTACGGTGCCGAGTGGGCGGGGCGGACCGCTGAACACCAGGTAGAAGTCGCAGGGATGCGGGCTGATGTCGATGCCGGTGAACGCGTCGCCGTAGGTCTTGACGTTGACAGTCCGGCCGGCGAGCGGATCGGATCGGAAGGTGCCGTCGTAGCCGGCCTGGATCGCCGTACTCGCCAGCTCGATGTCGAACACCTGCGCGGCGATGAACTCGCCGATGTCGCCCGGCCGGGCTGATCGCCCGGTGAGCGCCGCGATCCTGGCGTCCAGGTCGTCGCGAGCCTGCAGCAATGCCGCCAACCGGTGCAACTTCTCGGTCACGGGGTTGATTCTCTGCGTTGCGCACTGGCTTGACCAGTGAGGCATCGATAACTTTTCGTCATGACGACCTCTGCACGGCATCGGGTTGCGGCCTTCTGGGACGCCCACATCGAGTCCTGGCTCAAGGGCGAAGATCCACTACCGCCACCACTGCCGGAGTGGTTCGGCTCGCTTGCAGGCGTCGGCCCCGGACAGGTCACCCGGGACGGATTCCCCGAGCCCTACCATGGCGACCTGCTCGGGCTGGAACAGACGCCCCGGATGGTGGTGCTCGGGCTGAACCCGGGCGAGTACCGGCAGCGCTTCCAATCGCGGGAGGGCATCTTTGCCGACGAGATTCGGGAGGCTGGGTCGTACAGCAGGTGGAGCACCACCTGCCCGTACAACCGGCCGCCGTGGACCCTGCCCCACCAGATGGGGCGCAACCGGTACTACCAGGCGCGCCTCCAGTTCACCCGTCGGTGGCTGCAGGACCCAAGCGCCGATCACCCTGACCTGCTGATCTTCGAGTGCTACCCATGGCACTCGAAGGCCATCACCGCTCCGCTGAGGCCGCCACCCGAGGTCATCGACGAGTTCATCTGGCAGCCGATCGCCGAGCTGCCGGTGCAGGACGTGTTCGCCTTCGGCCGGCCCTGGAACGACCTTGCCCAAGCGCTCGGGCTGCCGCAGAAGGGCAGCCTGGGATCTGGCGGTACGGACTATGGATCAGCGGTGCCAAGCCGGGCGGTGCGGGCGTACTCGCTGCCCTCGGGCCAGCGGCTCGTCGTCGAGTGGCACGCCGGCGCGGCCGGACCGCCGAGCGCGAAGGAGACTGCGCTCCTACGAGAAGCGCTCACCGGAGTGGGAGCTGATGGCAGCGAGTCACCGGCGCCTCGACCCAGGGCCGGCGATTCTGTCGAACCCGGACTCCTCGTCAGCTCGGCCGAGGAGCCGTCGGCATGAGCGTCGCCAGCGACGCGTTCGCCACAGCCGGGCGGGTCGACAAGCTGCGCCGGTACATGGCCGAGCAGGTTCTCGGACCATCCGGCGACTGCGTCTGCCAAAGGTTGGGCAGTTGTCAACGGGCCGTACTGTTCGACGGACGTGGGGCGCGCCGCCCGGAGGTGGAGTTCGCTGCCGGGCAGCTTTCGCACGTCGGCCGCCACTATGACTTGACGCTCGACGGGGTACCGATCCGGATTCTGGTCATCGCCATGGACACGGCGCGACTGCGGGAGAGCGTGACCCTCGAACAGCGGCATGCCGAGGTGATGGAATCCGCCAGGCTGCCGTTCAACAGCCGCAATCCGCATATGCAGGGTGTCGCCAGCGCCCTCAGGCTGGCGGTGGGCCGTGAGCCGGGGTCCGATCGAGCGGGCGAACTGCTTCACCTGGACGGCGTAGCGCCGGTGCACCTCTTTGACGCCTACGCCATGGCGAACATGCGACTCTGCTCCGCCACAGTCGGGGAGACGATGAAGTCGCTGAGCAATCCGACGATGAGCCGCAACTGTCTCCCGCACATGGCCGCGACGATCAAGATTCTCCAACCGACCCTGTGCATCGTGCAGGGGGTCGAGGTCTACAAGACACTTACCGCGCTGATGACCAATCGCCGCCAGCTTGCCCCGCACCTGGAACACGCGCGACTGGCGGGCGTCGACACGCTCGTCGCGGCGTTCACCCACCCCTCCGCCCGAGGGATTCACCGCTGGGGACGGTTGACCGGCGTTCCGTACCTCTACGAGACGGTCGTCCCGGCGCTCTGGGCCGCACACCGGCTGATGGCGGGCCGACCCGCCCCAGCCGGCAACGCCAATGTGCAGCAGCAACGGAGGCCGGCGGTCCCGAATCGTCAGCCGCCGGGGTAGCGGCTCCACCAGTGCGGGTCGGTCGCTTCGACGTACTCGCCACCGGACGGGCTGTCCGCCATCTGGGTCACGAGGTCCCGGGCCAGGGTGTCGGTCGGCCACGCCAGTTCCAGCCGGGAAAGCCAGTCGACTGGTAGCGCGTCGGCTCCGTGTGCCGTTCCCAGTAAAGCGCCGGCAACCGTTGCGGTGTGGCCGCCGTCGCCGGCCGAGGCGGCGAACAAAAGTGCCTCGCGGACCGTCTCCCGCCCAGGAAACGATGTGGCCGTGTAGACCCCACCGGCCAGCGCGGAAACCGCCCTCGCGTCGGGTGCGAGGCGGGTGAGTTCCGGGAGCGTGCCCGGGCGAGACCTGGCCGCGGCCACGGCCGGCGCCAGTGACCGCTCCGCCACCTCGCGCCAGTTGGCAGCGTGCAGCCGCGCGCTCTCCAGGGCGTCGTGGAGGCGATCTCCTGCCGCGAGGAGGCGAACCACCGTGGCACCCAGCCAAGCCGCGCCCAGCGCCTCACCCGAGTGCGTGAGCGCGGCGACCTCCACCGGGTTGCAGGAGGGGTACAGGCCGACCGGCAGAGTCCGCGTGAGGGCGTGCGCCCCGGTGCTCGTGCCGCCGGGCTTGGCGATGGTGCCCATCGTCTTCCGCTGCAACGCCGCCACCGCCGCCGGCGCTGAACCGCGTCGCTCCGCCAGCGCCGGCACCGTGGACAACCAACCGGTCGGCCAATTCTTGTCCGGCATCGCCTCCAGCCCGGAGATGCCCTGGATCGTGGCCCAGCGATGGTACGAGCGCCAGACGACGCTGGGTGGATAGCAGATCCCTTTGTGGGAGCCGCGCACATCAGCGCGGATGATGCCCTCGATGGTGAAGCAGGCGAGCTGGCCGGCGCTGGTGGCCCGCAGCGTCCCGCTGGCCGGCACGTTGCCGCCGGTCGCGCCGATCGCGTCACCGAGCATCAGCCCGAGCACGCAGCCCCGAGCGGTTGCGAGCTGCGCTGCCGTCACCTTGGTCATTTCGCGAATCATAGGGGCGGGTAGCACTGGAGCGTTTCGGGGCCGAGGTGCTGGTGGCGGGGCGGAGGCCGGCGAGCTGGACGTAGACCTCTCGCTTGGCGGTCGCCTGGCCGCGCCGGTTGATGACGTAGCCGGTTAGCCAGACCCAGCCGGCATACGTCGGCCGGTCGCAGACTGACACGACGCGGATCGTCAGGGCACGGTCACCGGCGAACTGCACCGAGGCCCGGCCGTCGATGATCAGTAGGTCGCCGGGGGAGGGGCGCACGGCTACCAGCGGCCCTCGTTGGTGTGGTACTCCTGCGGCGGCCGGCACTCCCGGGCGTGCATTGTCTGCCAGTCGCGCAGCGCCCGCTTGATCCGGTCGTTCTCCTGGCCGAGCAGGCGTACCTGCTGGTGCAGGTCGGTCAGCTCGTCGGCGACCAGGGCCTGGAACTCGCGTACCTGATCGGGGTCGACGCCACGGCGGCGCGGGTCGAAGGTGCGGGTCCGCACCTCGTGTGGGGTCAACCGGGCCGGGCGGCCGGTCCCGTAGAGCTGGCCACCTCGATACACCTGGGCCACGTCGGTCCTCTCCTGTACAGGCGGGAGCGGGGAAGGTCCTTGCGGTGGGTCTGGAAGGGCGGGCCGTCCGCACGCCGGCCGCGGGCGGCCCGCCCGCTCCGCTGCCGCAGCTCTGATCAGCGGTACGACAGCGGAGCAGTCCGGTGGGTCGGGACGGGCACGCGCACCCGCCCCGACCAGGGGGATGAGCCGATCTCGTTGCCACGCGAGGAGCGGCTCAGAGGCAACATATCTAGAACAGTCAGAAGAGTCAACGCTGCTTGTTGGGCGCGTCGCGGTGTGATCGAATCGGATTGCCACGCGAGGAGTGCCATGCGAGAAGTGCCGGATTACTGGCGAATCGCCGACGATGTGATCGCCGACGTCAGGTCCAAGAAGCTCAAGCCGGGGGACAGGCTGCCCTCGATCAGCGAGCTGCGCGAAAAGTACGGGGTCAGCCACGGAACCGTGCAGATGTCATATGCCCGGCTGGAGGCGCTGCGGGTGATCCGGCGGCAGCAGGGCAAGGGCGTCTTCGTCACCGACCCGAAGACCTGGATGCGGGAGCCGTAGGTAGCGACCCGTCGGCCAGAACAGGCCCTACGGGTACCTCCGTCCCGTGGGCGGGACGACTAGAGTCGTCGCGTGATCGACCGGAAGCTGCTCTTGTCCGACCTGCAGAAGCAGGTCAAGAATCTGGAAAAGGACCTGCGGGAGCAGGCCGAATCGGTCGAGGAGGTGCGCCTCCGACTGCGTGGCGAGTACGACCACGCCTTCAAGGTCGGGCGTACCGCCGCCACCTGGGCGGCCTGGCGGGACGAGCGGGTCACCCAGGTCGCGGTCGCGTGGGTGCTGGGCACCGTGTTCGTGCGCTTCTGCGAGGACAACGGGCTGCTGGCCGAGCCGTATCTCGCCGGGTCGGGGGACCGGCTGGTGCTGGCTGAGGAAGCCGAGGCGCAGTTCTTCCGCGACCGGCCCGAGGAAACGCTGCGTGGCTGGCTGGAGCAGGGCTTCGACGCCATCGCCAGCACCCAGGCCGGCAAGTCGCTCTTCGACCAGCGGCACAACCCGCTCTACCAGATCCCGCTGTCGCACGACGCGGCCAAGGATCTGATCGGCTTCTGGCGCCGGCGCGGTGAGACCGGCGGCCTGGTCCACGACTTCACCGACCCGGAGTGGGACACCCGCTTCCTCGGCGACCTCTATCAGGATCTGTCGGAGGCGGCCCGCAAGACCTACGCCCTGCTCCAGACGCCCGAGTTCGTCGAGGAGTTCATCCTCGACCTCACGCTGACCCCGGCGATCGCTGAGTTCGGCCACGACGTGGTCAAGATGATCGACCCGACGTGCGGCTCAGGCCACTTCGTCCTCGGCGCCTTCCACCGACTCCTCAAGGAGTGGGAGCAGCATGCCCCCAACCGCGACCCCCACGAGCGGGTACGCCTCGCCCTCGACGCCGTCCACGGCGTCGACATCAACCCGTTCGCGGTCGCGATCGCCCGCTTCCGCCTCTTGGTCGCGGCCGTCCGCGCTTGCGGTATCAAGACCCTCACTGACACGAAGGGCTACGCGTTATCACTGCACCTCGCAGTGGGTGACTCCCTCGACCGGGAGGAGCAACTGGCGATGGTGAGTGAGACGGGTGAGGTCATCGACCAGCACTACGCGACTGAAGATGTGCAGGAACATCCCCGCCTCCTTGAAGTGGGGCGGTGGCATGTCGTTGTGGGAAACCCGCCGTACATCACGCCCAGCGATGAGGCGGCCAACCGTCGCTATCGGCGCGCCTATCGCGATGTCTGCCACCGTCAGTACGCGTTGTCGGTGCCGTTTGCGCGGCGCTTCTTCGAGTTGGCAAAACCGGCAGGCACCGATGGCCGAGGAGCTGGGTACGTCGGCCAGATCACGGCGAACTCGTTCATGAAGCGGGAGTTCGGCAAGAAGCTCATCGAAGATTACTTTGCGCGCGAGGTCGACCTCACCCACGTTATCGATACTTCTGGCGCCTACATTCCAGGCCACGGCACGCCAACTGTCATCCTGGTCGGCCGGGACCGCAAGCGGAACCGGTCCGAGTCGGTACGTGCCGTCCTGGGGATCCGCGGTGAGCCCGGCGCCCCTGCCGACCCCAGCAAGGGTCTCGTCTGGACGGCGATCGTTCGACAGTTGTCGCAGCCCGGATCGGAATCTTCCTGGGTCAGCTGCGTCGACCTGCCCCGATCCATGCTCCAGAAGTTTCCCGTCAGCCTTTCTGGGGGCGGCGCCGCTCAAGTGATGGAGGCCTTGGCGGCGGCTGAGGTGACCCGAGTCGGTGACCTGATCCGAGCCGTTGGTCGGGTGACCCACACCGGCTCGGACGAGAGCTACTTCGCTCCGGTCGGAACGTGGACTCGATTCGGAGTCGATCCCCAATCTGTCGTTAGTCTGGTTGAGGGCGACACGGTTCGTGATTGGCGCATATCGCCAGTCACGGAATCTGCTTTTCCTTACAACTCTTCCTTGAAGCCATCTCTGCATGACCAAGCCGTTCGCCGCCTGCTTTGGTTGACGCGGGGACTTTTGGTTTTGAGGCGTGAGCCCGGCGGCACGCACGAACAGATAGGATTGACGTGGTTCGAGTGGAGTCGCTGGCATCCCGAACGGTTCGCTGTGCCCCTCGGCATTGCGATGTCCTTTGTCGCGACGCACAGCCATTTCGTGCTGGATCGTGGCAGGAAAGTCTTCAACAGGTCGGCGCCAGTGATCAAACTGGCAGAGGGTGCATCAGAAAACGATCATCTGCGGCTACTCGGATTGCTCAACAGTTCGACTGCCTGCTTCTGGCTCAAGCAGGTAAGCCACGATAAGGGCAGCCAGGGCGTCAACGAAGGCTTCAAGAGCCAGGAGTGGGAACGGTTTTACGAGTTCACCGGGACTAAGCTGCAGGAGTTTCCGCTGCCGTCGGCGTACCCCCTCGAACTGAGTCGGGAGATCGACGGGCTGGCGCAGCGGCTCGCCACGGTGAGCCCGGCGGCGGTCGCGGCTTCTGGGGTTCCCACGCGCGAGCGGCTGGCTGCCGCTCGGGACGACTGGCACTCGGTCCGGGCGCGGATGATCGCCCTGCAGGAGGAGTTGGACTGGCAGGTCTACTCGCTGTACGGGCTGCTCGACGAGGAGTTGACCGCCCCGGCCGACTCGGTGCCGGAGCTGAAGCTGGGGGAGCGGGCGTTCGAGATCGTGCTCGCCCGCAAGATGGCCGCCGGTGAGGCGGAGACGCAGTGGTTCGTCCGGCACAGGTCGACGCCGATCACGGAGCTGCCGGCGCACTGGTCGGACGAGTACCGGGCGGTGGTGGAGCGGCGGATCGCGGTCATCGAGGGCAACCGCAACATCGGGCTGATCGAGCGGCCGGAGTGCAAGCGGCGCTGGGCCAGCGAGGGCTGGGACGCGATGCAGGCCAAGGCGCTGCGGGACTGGCTGCTCGACCGGTGCGAGGCGCGGGAGCTGTGGTACCAGCACGTCGACGGGCTGGAGCAGCCGCGACCGCTGACCACCGCCCAGCTCGCCGACGAGCTGCGCCGCGACGACGACGTGCTCACCGTCGCCAACCTGTACGCGCCCGGTCAGGATCTCGGCAAGGTGATCGCCGGCCTGGTCGCCGACGAGCACGTGCCGCACCTGGCCGCGCTGCGCTACAAGGACTCCGGCCTGTCCAAGCGCGCCGACTGGGAGCAGGTGTGGGATCTGCAGCGGCAGGAGGACGCGTTGCCCGACGAGGCGGCGAAGCGGGAGTTCCGCAAGCAGATCCCGGTGCCGCCGAAGTACACCTCGGCGGACTTCCTCAAGACCAGCTACTGGAAGCACCGGGGCAAGCTCGACGTACCCAAGGAGCGGTTCGTGTCGTACCCGGGTGCCAGCCGCGACGGTGACCCGTCGCTGCTGGTCGGCTGGGCGGGCTGGGACCACCGCGAGCAGGCCCAGGCCCTGGCCACCCTGATCGTCGCCCGCGAGCAGGAGGATGGCTGGGCCACCGACCGGCTGTTGCCGCTGGTCGCGGGGTTGCGCGAGATCCTGCCCTGGGTACGCCAGTGGCACGGCGAGTTCGACCCGGAGTGGGGCGCGTCGCCGGCGGACATCTACGCCGGCTTCCTCGCCGAGACCACCAACCGCCTCCACCTCACCGACGACGCCCTCACCTCCTGGCGCCCGCTGAAGGCCGTCCGTGGCCGCAGAGCTAAGCAGTGACAGAGCACAGGTCGTCGCTGTCCACCCCTTCCGCACCTCAGGAGCCGACAATGGGTAACGAGATTCAGCTGATCAGTGACGGCGATGGACTGGCGGTCATCGGAGATCCGACGGCGGTCGAACGTTTCCTCGTCTCCGAGGGACTGCCGTCGACGGACCTCGGACTGCCTCGGCTCGGGTCTGTCCTCAGTGCCGGGGCGGCAGCGGCACAGACGGGTTCCGAGATCGCCGCCCACTCGGGTCGGTGGGTGCAGCTGACCAAGGAGTCCGCGCAGACTGTCCACAAGTTCGGTCTGATGCCGACCAAGACTCCAGGCGTCAGCCACGCGATGGTGGGGGATCCGGGCTCGATCCAGAAATGGCTCCAGATCTCGAAGGGGCCCGGGGCGATCGCGGGCAACCCGGCGCTGCTGGCCGGTGCTGCGGGGATCATGGCGCAGCTTGCGATGCAACAGAGCATGAAGGAGATCACCGACTATCTCGCCACGATCGACGAGAAGGTCGACGATGTGCTCCGCGCCCAAAAGGACGCAGTGTTGGCCCGCATGATCGGAGTCGGCTTCGTCATCGAGGAGTCCATGACCATCCGAGAGAAGAGGGGCCGGGTCGACGAAGTCACGTGGTCGAAGGTGCAGGGCGCGCCGGCGACGATCGCGGAAACCCAGGCGTACGCGTTGCGTCAACTCGACGCGCTCGCGGAAAAGTTGGAGCGCAAGACCACGATCGGTGATCTCGCCAAGGCGGCCAAGGAAGCAGAGTCGAAGGGACAGGAGTGGCTCGTCGTCCTGGCTCGCTGCTTCCAACTGCAGGACGCGATCGCCGTGCTCGAACTCGACCGGGTGCTGGACGCGTCGCCGGAGGAGTTGGACGGGCATCGTCTCGGGCTGAGGACTGCCCGGCAGAACCGGCTGGAACTCATCTCCCGGTGCACCGAGCGCCTGGTGGCCCGCATGGACGCGGCCGCGGGCAGAGCCAACGCCAAGGTACTGCTGAATCCGATGGACTCCCCGGCTGTGGTGAAGTCGAGCAATCATGTCTCGATCGCCATCGTCGAGTTCCACGAGCGGCTGGGGATCGAGGGCGATCGACAGTCATCGGAGGCGAGACGATGGACGGACGCGGCCATCGAGGCGAGGGACAAGGCGCTCGAGACAGGAGCAGACGGCGTTGGTGTCGCGAAGCGTCTCGGCAACGAGACCCTCGGCCGGGCCAGATGGGCGACGGGCAAGCTCTCCAGCCGGATCGCCGAGCGAGCGCTCCGCCAGCGCGGGGACGACAAGGAAGAGTGAGTGGGCGCCGACCGTCAGCCACGCGGGCTCTCCGATGGGACTGCAGGCTCCGCCCGCACCCTCGATTGCGGTAAGGGCGACGTGGGACCTGCAACGGCAGGAGGACGCGCTGCCCGACGAGGCTGCGAAGCGGTAGTTCCGCAAGCAGATCCCTGTGCCGCCGAAGTACACCTCGGCGGACTTCAGCTCGACGTGCCCAAGGAGCGGTTCGTGTCGTACCCGGGTGCCAGCCGCGATGGTGACCCGTCGCTGCTGGTCGGTTGGGCGGGCTGGGACCACCGCGAGCAGGCCCAGGCCCTGGCCACCCTGATCGTTGCCTGCGAGCAGGAGGACGGCTGGGCCGCCGACCGGCTGTTGCCGCTGGTCGCGGGGTTGCGCGAGATCCTGCCCTGGGTACGCCAGTGGCACGGCGAGTTCGACCCGGAGTGGGGCGCCTCGCCGGCGGACATCTACGCCGGCTTCCTCGCCGAGACCACCAACCGCCTCCACCTCACCGACGAGGCGTTGACGTCGTGGCGCCCGCCGAAGGCCACCCGCGGCCGTAAGGCCCGCCAGTAAGCACTGAAGACGACGTGCCGGTCGACTGACCGACCGGCCAGATCCTGAACACTGGGAGCCGCGCCGCAGGCGGGGTGACTGCCAGGGTGGCGCAGCTCGTGACCGGACAGGTTGGTACTACGGGGAGGCAGGATGGCGTCACGGAAATCCTCCGCACACCGGATCGTGCGGGCGTTTCCTCCGCAGGGAGCACTGCAGCGGTTCACCCTCGACCGACCGATGACACTGCGCTGCATCCTGTGCCAGCAGACCAGCATGTCCGATTCAGTCGTGACGGTGGCCGGCAACTGGTCCCGGCTGCTGTGCAGCCGGTGCTACGGCCAGCCGGACGCGGTGCGCCGAGCGGCGGCCGGCACGGCGCAATCTGCGAAGACGAAGGCTCCGTCGACCACCAAGAAGAAGCCGTCCACCGCGAAGAAGCCGCCAACCGCCAAGAACAAGCCCGCGCCGGCCCCGCCGACCTACTCCGAACCGCCGCCGGTCGCCAGTCCGCTGCCTCGGGACATGATGTGGCTCGCCTCGCTGCACCGGACGAAAGCCGAGGGTACGGAGCTGTCACCGGCCGAGGAGGATCTGCTGCGGCGCAGGGCCGGTCAACCGGCAGCGATCGCCGCCGCGCGCTACGCCGAGCATCTCGTCGACACGGAGGCGCGTCTCGCCCGGCTGGCTGGCGACAGCGAGACCGCAGGGCGGTTGCACCGAACGCGCGACCAGCTCAGCAACGCCTGTCACACAGCGGCCCTGGCCTTCAGGTACTCCTACCAGGCGGAACTGACGGCGCTGGAACGGCCGCCCGCCGCACCGGAAGGGCTGGAGATCACGGTCATGCGGACGGTCGCTGCGGACCCGTTCAACGAGGCGCTGGCCCGGGTGCTGAGGCGGCGCGGCCTCCCCCCGCACGCCCTCGAACGACCGACCGAAGACCTGTGGGGTTGGCTCGACGCTCACGAGACAACCGTTCAGGAGCCGTTGACCGCCCCCGTGGAGCGGGTTCGGCAGATGAACGCTGCCAAGTTCGTTCGCACTGCCCTGGACGACGTCAATGGCCGGCAGGCACATGCGGGCCTGGCCCATTTGGCGGTGGCGGAGCAGTGGATGACCTGCGCCGACGAGATCATGTCCGCTCTGGGCGAGGCACGTGACTCGGCAGAGACCGAACTCCGGCGGGCGGAAGCGCGCGTCAAGACTGACCTGGCGACCCGGCTGCGGCAGGCGGGGGAGGCGTACGCCCGGGGAAGCGCCCTGTGCCTGGAAGCCAGACTTGTCGTCGATAGCTTCCACCTCCGGATCGCGCGCCTGGTGTGCGGTGACTCTGTGCGGCAGCTCCGCACCGACTGCCTCGCCGAGGCGTTGATGTCGCTGGCCGAAACCCACCCCCGGCTCACCCGCGTCGCGCTGGAGGCGTGCCGGGAACATCGCGCGGGCTGCGCCGATGCGGATGCACCCGACCCGTGCCCGTCCTGTGCGCCGACGGTGGCGGAGGTGGTACGGCAGCGGAGGACGCGCGCGCTGACGGAGCCGGAGCCGGCCCCCCGCGTTCGCGACCCTCAGCCGGCCACCGTCGAGAAAGAGTTGCCCCCGCCGAAGCCACCGGTCAAGCATTTACCCGACGACAACCTTGTCTGTCCGACTGTCCTCAAGCAGCCCCCGAAGAAGCTGGTCGTGGTCGCCGAGACGTTCTCACGGGGCGACGGCTGGTTCGGTTACGGCTGGGTCGACCGGAGCGGCCGGACCGGCCAGGGAAACGGCCGGGCCGTCAACAAGTTGGACGAGGTGGTGCAGGCGCTGTGCCGGGTAGCTCTCGACCTCGGCACCGGGTCCAACGTACATCTCGTCACCCGGCACGCGAGGGCGGCCAACGTCATCCAGCTCAGCCTCAGCGCTGGTCGAGCGGTCACTCCGCTCGACACCACCCTGTCGGCTGGCACGCGGCGCCGGCTCCATGAACTTGTCGCGGGCCGACGGTCTGTCACCGTCTCGGTAGAACCGTGCTCGGGGCGCCACGGCGGTTCGGTGCGGGCGGAAGACCTGGCGCAGCGCGCCGGGCAGCCGGGATACGCCACCGGGGAGCAGAAACCAGTACCCGCCCTCGTCCTTCCGTCGCAGACAGCCGTGGTCGAGGACCGGCTCACCGGTCCCGACGACGAGGACGGCCCCGCCCGCTGGCTGGACGTCAACGGGCGGAAGCGGGCAAAGATGTCTTGGATGGTCGCCCTGCACCGGGCGCACCTCGACGCTAAGTGGTGCCCGTTGCCCGACGGGTTGAGCGACGACTTGCCCGGACGACAGCTCCGCCTGCACCTCGACCACGAAGCACGCAGCGGGTCGTCCTTCGCGCGGGTGCAGCGGGTGGCACTGCGGCGCCGCGACGGCCGGTGGGAGATCGCCGGCATCCAGTGGCCGGCGGAACTGAGTCCGGGAACCCTGGTCACCGTCACCGTGAAATCCGACCCGGACGTCGCCACCGTCCGGACTACGCTGTTGCCGAGGCCGGAGCGCATCGACGGTGTCCAGTTCGCCCACCAGTACGATCCGCGCGTGGTGACGCGGCAGAACGGGCCCGGGGCGGACGCCCGCGGTCGCGTGCCGGACCTCACCGACATGAGCTGGGTCCTGCACACGCTGCGGAAACTCGGTTACCTCACCGAGGACGGCGGCGCGATCCTCGCCGAGGACGCCCTGGTGCAGAACTGCCTGCGGCTGGGATTGCCACCCAAGCGGGCAAAGGGCATCCACCAGGCTGTTCAACGGCTCGTCGCCGATCGGGCGCTGCAGCGGGTCGAGGGCAGCGTCGACCCTGACGATCGTCCCTGGCACCCGCCCCGTCCGGAAGACAGGCGAGTTCCCCTGCTGCGATACGTGCCCCGGGTGGAAAAGGTGACGGCGCCAAGGGAGACATCCGGCGAGTGGCATCCGCACCGGCGGGGACACCAGGTGGCCGGGCACCTTCGTCGTCTGCCGCCCGGCGCAGAGGCATCGCCGGAATCGGAAGAGGAATACCTCGAAGAAGTCCGAGACGCGCGGATCGTGGGCCGAGGCCTCCCCAAGGGCGTCACGTACGTGAAGTCCCACTACCGCAAGCGCTGACAAATGGCAGATCGATCAGTACGGAGGGTTGGAGTGTCCGACCTGACGGAGGAGCGGACCGGCGCGAGCTGGTGGAACTCCGACGATGTGGCCGAGGTCGCCGAGATGCTGGCGTCCCGCAAGTCGCGGCTGTGGCAGAGCACCGCTCCCGACGACTTGGCGGCCTGGGTGTTCGCCGACCCCGAGCCGGCGCCGTTGCACCCGTCGCCGGCTGGCGCCGACGAGCGTAGCGGCACTGAAGTGGCGGGTACCTGACAATATCGACGCTCGTGCACGCCGATTGTCGGACCCGGCGCCGAGACTGAGGCTCCCTCGACTCGGGAGGTGCCTCGTGCCGTACGTCAGGTCACACACCAGGAAGAATGGAGCCCGGGTTCGGGCGCACTACCGTAGGCGGCGCCCCGGCAGGGTTCGGCGGCGATCGACGGTCCGCCGCGTGTCCGGGGGCGGTAGGTCGGCTAACGGCTGGGGTCTGGTGCTATGTGCCGTCGCCGTCCTCGTGGTGCTCGGGATGGTCGTAGATTTCGTGGAGCGGCATCCGTACTGGTCGATCTTCCTGGCGAGCCTCGTCGTCGCGGGGGCGGTCGCGGTGGGCTTTGCCGTGTCGAAGCAGCGTGCCCGCGAGCGGGCTGACCAGGCCCAGCGGGACAGGCTGATCGCGGTGACCGATGCGATGAGCGGGGCCGAGTTCGAGCAGTGGTTCGCGCGGATCCTGGTCGCGTCCGGGTTTCGGCAGGTGAAGGTGTGCGGCGGTTCCGGTGATCGTGGCGCGGACGTCATGGCGGTCGCCCCCGACGGTCGCCGCGTGGTGGTGCAGTGCAAGCGGCAGAGCATCAGCAACCGGGTGGGCAGTGCCGCGATCCAGCGGTTCGCCGGCACCTGCCGGGACATCCACGGTGGCGAGATCTGCATGCTCGTGACGAACAGTTTCTTCACCGCGGGCGACGGCACCCAGTTGGCCCGGCGGCTCAAGATCACGCTGGTCGACCGGCACGCCCTGGAGATGTGGGCATGGACGGGGAAGCCCACGACGGGGATCGTAGTGGGCTGATCCCGGGTTGACCTGGGGGCGTTGTCATACAAGGCTTGGTCCTGCCTCAGCCTTCCGTGACATGGAGGACCACCCGTGGGTTTTCAGACAGCGATCACCATCGTCGACGCAGTCAAGAAGATCCAGCGACGGGAACTGGTGCTGCCGGCGATCCAGCGTGCCTTCGTGTGGAACGACGACCAGATCACCCGGCTCTTCGACAGCATCCTGCGGGGCTATCCGATCGGATCCTTCCTTTCGTGGCATGTCCGGTCCGAGACCTCGGCACAGTTCAAGTTCTACGAGTTCATGCGGGAGTACCACGAGAAGGACAACCGCTACAGCAAGGAGTTGGACGTCCCCAAGGGACAGGCCGTCGTCGCGGTGCTCGATGGCCAGCAGCGGCTGACCTCGCTCAACTTGGCGCTACGCGGCTACTACGCCAGCAGGGTCCGCTATGGAAAGAAAAACCAGGCCAAGTCGTACCCGGCTCGACGGCTGCACCTGAACGTGCTCCGAGAGGCTGCCGAGAACGAGAGGGGTGTGAAGCACGACTTCCGGATGATGGCCGAGCCCGTCGCCCAACCGGCTGACGGCTCCGCTTACTGGTTCCCGGTCTACCAACTCTTTGACGCGACCGACCTCGGCGAGTTGATGGGCATGCTCGCCTCGCACGGTCTGGGCAACAACGGCTACGCCTCGAAGCTGGTCGGTACCCTCTTCAGCGCAATCCACAGTAAGCCCATGTTGCATTTCTACGAGGAATCCGACCAGGACATTGACAAGGTGCTGGACATCTTCATCCGGGTCAACTCGGCGGGCACGGTGCTTTCGCAAAGCGACCTGCTGCTCAGCATTGCGACCGCCCAGTGGAACAAGCGGGATGCCCGCAAGGAGATCCAGTCTCTCGTCGACACGCTCAACGGCACAGACCAGCGCTTCTGGTTCAGCAAGGACGTGGTCCTCAAGAGTGGACTCATGCTTACCGGCGTGACCGATGTCGGCTTCAAAGTCCGCAACTTCAACCGTGGCAACATGCTGCGCCTGGAAGAGCGGTGGGACGAGGTAAGCGACGCGTTGACCGTGGCCGCTGGCCTTCTGGGGGACTTCGGACTTTCGGCCGCGAACCTCACCGCCAACAGTGTTCTCATCCCTATTGCCTACTACATCCACCGACGGGGGCTCGACGAGCATTACCGTGACCGACCGGCAGAACGGGACGACCGGGCTGCTGTCCGCTCCTGGGTCATTCGGAGCTTGCTGAAGCATGGCGTGTGGGGTTCCGGCCTCGACACGCTGCTCCGAGAGTTGCGTGAGGTCATCGACAAGCACGGGGCCAACCACTTCCCGGTGGTGCAGCTTGAGGAGAGGATGACCGCCCGCGGTAAGACACTGACCTTCACGCCTGGGGAGGTTGAGGATCTAATGGAGTCCTGGGCGTACGGGACCGCGGGCATCTTCCCGATCCTTGCCCTGCTCTTCCCGCACGTCAACACTCGCAATGTCCACCACGTTGATCACGTCTTCCCGCGGTCGCTGCTTACCAACGCGAAGTTGAAGAAGCACAGGAAGTACACAGAAGACGAACTCAGCGAGGCCATCTGGTACCGCGACAGCCTCGCTAACCTTCAGCTCCTCGAAGGCCCGGAAAACATTGCGAAGAAGGACCGTGTCCCCCGAGAGTGGGCCCAAGAGACGTTCACTCCCGCTGGCTACAAGAACTACCTGGAGCTGAACGCACTTCCCGACTTGCCGGGATCGATTGACGAGTATCTGGGCTGGTGTGAGCGCCGCTACCACCTGCTCGGACAGCGTCTTGCGAAGCTGCTCGGCACGACTTGGGAGGCACCCTTGGGACAGGCGCCCTGAGCCGCGTCGCCGCGTCGCCACGTAGATCACATGGGTTGTTACTTGGTTCGCCCAGGGTTAGGACGACTTGCGGCACTCTGGGCGCGGCAGCGACCAAGGGCAGCCGGCGATCATGAACGATGGCTACGCTCTCACGGTGACTTGGGCAAGTGACGATGCAACGGACGCGACGGTGTGCGGCGAGTGCGGCGTGATCGCCGTGCGGAGGGATTCGCAGGTTTGGGAACATCCCGCCGCCCTTCGGGAAAGGTTCAGCCGCGACGTCTGCGCCCAGCCTTGTTCCGGCCGGCCCCCAAAGCCACGTGAACTCACGTTCGGCAGGGGAAACCAGGTAAAGAAGGACAAGTACTCGCTGCGCAGCCCGTTGGCGGACGCGGCGACGGCACCTGGCGCAGCCATCACCGTGGGCTGCAGCGGCTTCTACAAGGTCAACACCAAGGGGCCAATCTTTCACCCGATCAGTTGGGGGTATGTGGCAGACAACGGTGAGTGGGCGCTCGGCACCGCAACTCAGCCGAAGGGCGTCGTTGGGGACCGAGCCCTCGGCGCCGACCTTCGCGCCGTGTTCTGGGCGCTGGAACACCTTCCGGCCGAGAACTCGCTGACGGTACTGACCAGCTCGCAGGAGGTCGTTGATCTCATCGACAAGTGGCGAGCGGGCAGTGAGGAGATGCCTCCGGGCTACACGCTTGAGCGCGATAGTGGCTTCCAGCCGAAGATGCTGATGCTGGCGCAGCAGTTTGCGGCGGACCCAGACTGGCTGCAGGTGCGGCAAGCGTCCGGTAATCGGCTTCAATTGGCGGCGAGAGCGCTGGCGCAGACGGCACGGTTGTATGCCATCAAGGAGATCGCCAAGGACGCCGCGTACGAAGCCGCGGAGGGACATGCCAGGTGGGCGCTGGAAGGACGCGGTCACTCCGAGGGTTAGGTGCGGAGTTCGGCGCGGTGGCGCGCTGACAAGCGGGCCTACACCAAAGTCGTGCCTGACGAGGACCCGGGGGTCGTCGCGAATTGCGACCCTTGATCGGTGCGGTATGCAGCATTCTTCAGGCCCGCTGGTTCGCGCGCCGGCCGGTCGCCGCTTCGCGGGACTGCGATCGAGCCGCCCCGGTCGCTAAAGTGACGGCATGGGGGAGCGACTGTGATGGATCCGCCCTTCGGCGCGGGAGCGGACGCGGCCGAAGATTGGGTGCGGTCCTGGTCGGCATCCGTGTCGGAGCGGGCCGCCCAGGCGCAGGCCATGTCGCAGCGCATCGCTGACCTGACAGTGTCGGCTACCGGCGGCCACGGTGCCGTGGAGGTCACCGTGGCCGGCAGTGGCACCGTCACGGAGTTGCGGCTCGACGATCGGGTGTGCGGGTGGTCAGGGGAGCGGATCGCCGCGGAGATCATGGGTACCATGCGCCGGGCGCAGGCCCGCCTCGCCGAGGCGGTGGCTGACGTTGCCGCCCAGACGGTCGGCGCTGACTCCGAGACCGCGCGTGCAGTGGTAGGTAGCTACGCCACCCGGTTCCCCGCACCGCCCGACGACGGCGACGATGATCGACGCAATTCCCACGGTCGGTGATACGTGGCTGGTCACCAGGGCTTCGAGGTCGACAGCCAGACGCTGCGTGCGCATTCCGGCACGGTTGACGGCGTTGCCGACGAGGTCGACCAGTGCCGTCGCGCCGCAGCGTCCGTGCAGCTGGGGCGCGACGCCTACGGCCGGCTGTGCCAGCTCATTCCGAGCCTGATCGACCCGATCCAGCAGGCCACCATCGACACCTTGAACGGCGCTACCGACGCCCTGCAACGTGCCGCCGACGACCTACGATTCACCGCCCGCGAGTACGAGAGCGGTGACCAGGCGGTGGCGGCGCGTTTCACTCGCGGAGCCGAACAGTGAGTCAGGCGGCGAACCCGCTCATCGCCACCCGCGAGGACAGCACCACCGCGTTCAGCGGGGTGTTCATCGCCGAGGACATCGACAGCCTGGCGGCGAGCTACGCCGGCGGTGGTTGGATCGACACCGCGATCGGTGGGCTGGCCGTCTCCATGGACGCCCTTGCCTTCGTCACCGACCCGCTGGGTCAACTCGTCGCCTGGGGTGTGGGTTGGCTGATCGAACATGTGAGGCCGTTGTCCGACGCCCTCGACGAACTGGCCGGCGACCCCGACCAGATCACCGCCTACAGCCAGACCTGGCGCAACCTCAGTAACAAACTCACGGACGTCGGCACGACCCTCGACGATGCGGTTAGGACCCAGATCGCCGACTGGACGGGCAGCGCCTCGGACGCCTACCGACGCCACAGCGCGGAGCACCGGTCCGCGCTGGAGGCCCTCGCGAAGGCCACCGGCACGATGGCCGAGATCACCACCGGTGCCGGCCTGCTCGTCGCCACGGTTCGTACCCTCGTCCGTGACCTCATCGCCGAGTTCGTCTCGGTGCTCGCCGTCCGCCTGTGGGAGTGGCTCGCGGAAGCCGGCGTCACCCTCGGCCTGGCCACCCCGTGGGTCATCACCCAGGTCACCGCCCTCGCCGGCAAGTGGGCCGCCCGGATCACCCGGCTGCTGCAGGGCCTCATCAACAGCCTGCGTCGACTGGCACCCATCCTTCGCCGGCTCGGGGCGCACATCGAGGATCTCAAGGCCCTGCTACGCCGTCTCGCGACCCCGGGCGGCACCACGGCACCCGCCCCCCACCGGGGAACGCATCTGCTCCACTCCGAGGCCGACCCGCTCCGCAAGTGGGGCCCGGCCCAACGGACCCACCCCGAACAATGGGACGCCGCCATCCGGGAGGCCCAGGAACTGGGGGTAGAGGTCACCTTCCGTGAAGGCGCGCTGGCGTACGGACCAAGTCCGTCACCGGGGAATCCCGGCCACCTGATCCTCGACCCCGACGCCTCGTACGGAGCCCTGCTGCACGAGATGCAACACCTGCGGGATGATCAGGCGGTGGGCTGGGCCGGGATGAGAGGCTGGTTCGAAGATCCGGTCGTTCGTTACGAGAACGAGGTTCGCGCGTACCAGCAGGAGATCAGGCACGCGGAGTCCCTCGGCGACCAGGAGTCGGTGGACCGCCTGAACCAGTTGATTCGCGAAGAGTATTCGAAGATCTTTGGAGAGGAACCATGACCGCGCCGCCCCCACCACACAGGCCGGCGCCGCCGGTGCGGCAGATGTCCAACGGGGATCTGACAGAGCTGGTCCAGCGGGGCGGGCCGTACCGGGGCAAGGCCGTTTTCGAACTAGTCGACCGCGCCGCCACCGACGACGACGCGGCAACGCGGCTGGGCGACCTGAGCCGACTTCCGGCGCTGCGCGACGACCGCGTGTTCCACCTGGTCTCGCTCTCCTGGGCCGCGATCATCGGACTCCTCGCCGCGGAGACCGCGCACTCACGGAGGGTCGCCTACGCCGCTTTCCAGGCTCTGCCCGCCGCGGACCAGGCGGATTTCCTCGCCTACGTCAAGGCCGAGCGGATCGAGGATGCGCACCCTCGGGTCTGATTGACGCCGGAACAGCGTCCCGACACCGGCGCTCTGCGCGGGTGACCGTCAGGGCTCAAGCGCCAGTCTGACCGGCCGGCCGCTAGGCCTCGCCCGACTGCCCGGATGTCTCGTGGTCCTGGCCCTGCGGTCTCTGCTGGATGATCTCGATCGCGGTGAAGGGCTCGAAGATGCCTTCGTGGCGTCGCCGCTCGCGTAGCAGGTCCTCGCTCCACTGGGCGGCGGCCTTCTGTTCCGCCATCATGTGTTGGCGGGCGCGGTCCAACTCTTCCTTGATCGCCCGCGCCGCCTCGTCGGGACCGGGATGGTCGACGAACTCGTCCATGATTGCCACCCAACGCCGGTTGAGCTGCTCGGCGTATTCCGCCCGTCTCGTGTAGAGGTCGTTCTGGCACTCCAGTTCGATCAGGCGTTCCCAGTGCGGCTGGAGGAGCTGCCTGACCCGGCCCTCGAGCCGTACCGACACCTGCGGGCGGCACTCGACGTGCACCGTCCCGCGCTTGTACCTCCACAGGGCCGGGTCCTGCTCGTCCAGCGCCCGCTGCAGTGCCACTTCCAGTTCGCCGGCCCGGTGTGCGGGCAACTTGCGGGCCTGCTCGGCGGCGACATCCCTCACGCGTTGGATCGCCTTTGACATGAAGTGGTGCGCGTACCAGCGCAGAGCCTCCGGTCCCACGCCCCTGGACGACCAGGTGAGGGTGGCGAGGACGGTGAAGCCGAACACGTACCCTTGGGCAGGGACCACGATTGGCCCCGACACCTCCTGCCGCTCGACGAGCTCGTCGGGCGGGGGAGAGGGCGGTTCCGCCGCTGCAGCGGCTTCTAGTTTTCCCACCGCGGGAGCCAGGTACTTCCAGAGGGTTTTGAACCCCTCGGAGGCCTGAGCGCCGAGATCCCGGCCGCGGTCGACCCACCGCCGATCGGGTTTCGCCGACGTCGGCTTCCGGCCTGAAGCCTCGGTCACGTCACACCTCCCTCATTGCAAGATCCCTCCACCCCGGTCCGTGGGGCGTAGGTCAGCGCACCAGTGCGGCGGTTCGCGCAGGGGGTGGCTGATGGGAGAAGTCCCTCTTGAAGGATCGACGCGATGACCGTCTCTTATCCACACAACACGCCCATCGAGGGCAAGTCGTACGCCACTTTCATGGCGCATCGATGCGGTCGCCGAAGGATTCGACCATCAGCGCCTGAAGCAACTATCCGAAAGGTTGGTCTTCGTTCCCCCGTTTCTATGCGGGCGGCGGGGTAAGCGCCTCGCTTGGACCGGAGCACCGAAAATATCCATGATGGAGAGCGGCCGAGCAGGATCAATGACGAGCGTGGTGTGATCACGCAAAGGTGTGGAGGTGGTGATGAGCGTTGTGGATGGTTTGGTGACCCAGGGGCCGGCGCTGCTCGGTGTCCTAGTCGGCGTGGCCGGCACCATGTTCGCCACGACCGTGAACGAGCGTGCCCGCTGGCGGCGCAGCCAGACCGTGCGGTGGGACGAGCGCCGCCTCGATGCATACGTCGATTTCACCCGGGCGGTCAAGGAAATCCACACCGTGGCGACTCAAATGCTCCGCAACCACCGTCCCGAGTCGCGCCGGCCGTCCCTGGACAGGGACGACGGGTTGGCCCGGCTCGCTGAGGCGGATGTCCGTCATACCCTGGCCTGGGAGGCCGTTCTCCTGCTCGGCGACCAGGTCACCGTTCGCGCTGGCTCCGCATGGCGGGACGCCGTCCGGGACATCGAACGGGCAGCACGAGCGCTGCCGAATCCGCCGACCGACCTTCCTGAGTTGATTCGCCGCGCCGACGAGAGGCGAGACAGCTTCTACCGCGCCGCTCGCGGCAGCCTCTCCGTCCGTGGCGGATCAGTGGAGCAGGTCCGGCGCCCATTGTCGGAGCCGATCACGGCTGAGCCGGGAGTGCTGGCACAGCGGCGTAGATCCCATCGAGACCGCGGCCAACCGGCACCGCCAGCCTGACAGCGCTTCGGTCTCGGCGGCCCTCGCCACATCGGTCACCGTGACGCAAGGGCCGGGGACACCGCGGGAGACCAGGCGATCGGTACGGTATGCAGCATGTCTTCGCCCAGCCCTGCACCGCTGCTCCGGGACTACATCGACATCCCGGAGCGCACGAGCACGAGCGACTTCGTGCTCAAGCTCGCCGACAGTGTCGCCGACGCCGACGCCACCCTCCGCGACTACGTCGTCACGGACCGGTTGCTGGCTAACTTCGACGAGGCGCTCGGGCTGATCCGGTCTGCGGTCGAGGGGCACGCCTCCAAGGCTGCCTACCTGCACGGCTCCTTCGGCTCCGGTAAGTCGCACTTCATGGCGGTGCTGCACGCGCTGCTGCGCGGCGAATCGGCCGCCCGGGGCCGCGACGAGCTGGCCCCGCTGGTCGCCAAGCACAGCGTCTGGCTGGACGGTCGAAAGTTCCTGCTCATCCCGTACCACCTGCTCGACGCCCGCTCGCTGGAGCAGCGCGTCCTCGGCGGCTACGTCGACCGGGTCCGCGCGCTGCACCCCGACGCGCCGATCCCCGCGGTGCACCGGACCGACTCGCTGCTGGACCAGGCCGCATCAACGCGGGAGAAGGTCGGGGACGCGAAGTTCATCGCCGAGTTGCCCGGTGGGGACGTCGAGGACGAGTGGGGCGAGACCGAGGCCTTCTGGACGACCGAGCGGCTGGACGAGGCGTTCGCCGGCGCGTACTCCGACGAGCTGCGCCGCAAGCTCGTCAACGACCTGCTGACGAGTTGGAACGTCGGCTTCTTCAGCAACGCCCGGGAGGACGCCGAGGCCTTCGTCTCGCTCGACCGCGGCCTGACCGAGATCAGCCGGCACGCCAAGGAACTCGGCTACCACGGCCTGATCCTCTTCCTCGACGAGCTGATTCTCTGGCTGGCCAACTCGATCGGCGACCAGCAGTTCGTCTCCCGGGAGATCCAGAAGATCACCAACTTCGTCGAGGGTGGCGACACCCGCCGGCCCATCCCGGTGGTCAGCTTCATCGCCCGCCAGCGTGACCTGCGCGAACTCGTCGGCGAGGAGGTCACCGGCGCCAACGAGCTGAGCTACCAGGACACCCTCAACCTGGCCAGCGGCCGGTTCGACGTGATCAAGCTGGAGGACCGCAACCTTCCGGAGATCGCCCGCCGCCGGCTGCTCAAACCCCTCGACACCAGGGCCGCCGAGGCGATCCGCAAGGCATTCGACGCGACCACCAAGGTACGGCGGGAGGTGTTCGACACCCTGCTCGGCACCGACTCCGGCAGCGGTGCCGACATCGACGCCTTCCGGTCGACGTACCCGTTCAGCCCCGCGTTCCTCTCCACCCTGGTGCACGTCTCCAGCGCGCTGCAGCGCTCCCGGACCGCGCTGAAGCTGATGCGCCAGCTCCTGGTCGACCGCCGCGACACGCTGCGCCTCGGCCAGCTCGTTCCGCTCGGCGACCTCTACGACGTGATCAGCAGCGGCGGTGACCAGCCGTTCACCGAGAAGCTCAAGGCCGAGTTCGAGATGGCCCAGAAGCTGTACGACCTGAAGCTGCGCCCCTATCTCCTCGGCCAGTACGGCCTTACCGAGGACGACCTCGACGCCGCCCGCCGCGGGGACGCGCTGCCCGCCGAGGCGGCTGGGCGTATCCGCGCCTTCACGGGTGACGACCGCCTGGTCAAGACGCTGCTGCTGGCCGCCCTGGCACCGAGTGTCCCGGCGCTGCGAAATCTCACCGCCCGCCGTCTCTCCGCACTCAACCACGGCAGCATCACCAGCCCGATCCCCGGCGGTGAAGTTGCGCAGGTCAACCGGAAGCTCGCTGACTGGGCCGGCCAGTTCGCGGAGATCCGCATCGGCGAAGGCGATGACCCGGTGGTGTCGCTGGAGTTGGTCGGCGTCGACGTCGACAGCGTGCTCGCTACCGCCAAGCACTACGACAACGAGGGCGCCCGCAAGCACATCGTCCAGCGGCTGCTCTGGCAGCAGCTCGGCGTGCCGTGGAGCGACTCGTTCTTCGCCGAGGCGGGGCTGAGCTGGCGGGGCAGCCGTCGCGTCATCGAGCTGGTCTACGGCAACGTGCGCGACGCGAACGACATCCGGGACGAGGCGTTCCACCCTAATGACCCCGCGGGCTGGCGGATGATCATCGACTACCCGTTCGACGACGGCAGTCACGGACCGGCCGACGACCGGCAGCGCGTGCAGGACCTGATCAGCCGGACCACCTCCCGCACCGTGTGCTGGATCCCCGCGGCCCTCACCGTGGAACGCCTCACCGAGCTGGGCAAGCTGGTCATCATCGACAAGCTGCTCGAGGGGCAGCGCTTTGACAGCCACGCCGAGCACCTCAACCCGGACGACCGGCGCCGCGCACACGGCGCGCTGACCAACCAGCGCAGCGCGCTGCTCGCGAAGATGCAGGCCGTGCTCCGCCAGGCGTACGGGCTGGCCGCCAAGCAGGCCACCGACGTCGTGCTCGGCTTTGACGACCACCTCCAGTCGCTGACCCGGGCGCTGGAGCCCAAGCTGCCCATGGGCGCCACCTTCAACGACGCCCTGCGCAGCATCGGCGACCAGATGCTCAGTCAGCAGTTCCCCGCCCACCCCGACTTCGACCCGGACCGCAAGGGCGACCCGGTACGCCCGCAGGACGTGAAGGTCGTACTGGACCACGTCCGGCGGGCCGTCGAGTCGCCGGAGGGCCGGGTCGAGGTCGAGCGGACGCACCGGCAGACGCTCCGGCGGATCGCCAACCCGCTCGGCCTGGGCACGATGCACGAGGCGGCGTTCGTCATCGAGGGGGAGTGGGCTCAGCACTTCCAGCATCGGGCGGCCAGCGAGGGCATCACGGGCGAGCTGCGGGTGGCCGACCTGCTGCGCTGGATCGACGACCCGAAGCCGCGCGGCCTCGACCCGATCGTCGCGCAGCTCGTGGTGGCGACCTTCGCCGAGCAGACCGACCGCGCGTTCTACTTCCACGGCAGCGAGGTGATCCCGGCTCCCGAGCTGGGCAGGATCAGCGCGGATCACACGCTGCGCGAGGAGCGGCTACCCAGCCAGGAGGACTGGCAGGCGGCGCGGGCCCGATCCGCCGCGATCTTCGGCTTCCAGCCGCTCGACCTGCGTCGCGGCCGGCTGGTCGCCCTCTTCGGTCGCGACCTCACCGCGCAGGCCACCCGCCACCGGGAGGCCGCGCACGGACTGGTTGCACGACTGGACCAGCACGCGACCTGGCTCGGCATCGACAAAGAGTCCACCGGCGGACGGCTCGCCACCGCCCGCGCCGCCGCCGACCTGCTGGAGTCCCTGGTCAACGGCCGCTCGGCGGTCGAGACCGTGGAACGGCTCGCCCACGCCGAACTCGCCGGCCCCGCCAACCGGGCCGGCAAGAGCATCACCAGCGCCGCCCAGGTCTCCGCCGCCCTCGCTGCAGCGCCCTGGGACACCTTCGAAATCGTCGCCGGGTTGCCCGAGCCGTATGCGGCCGAGGCATCGGCGGTCCTCGGCGAGCTGCGCCGGGTGGCCCAGGCCGACGAGCTGACCGCCCCGCTCGCCCCGGCATTGCGCCGCGCCCAGACCGACGCCACCGCACTGATCCGCCGAGCCACCCGGAAGCCCGAGATCGTTTACCGGCCGGGTGGTGACGAGGGGCGGTCCGGCACCGTTGTCGCGCCGAGACATGGCGAGGACGGGCCTCATGGACCGCAGGGCGGTGAGGTGACGCCGAGCGGCCGCCTCGCGGTCCCCGCCGGCGAACTCGACCGGATCGTTGAGCAGCTTCGTGGGTTCGCCAATGACCATGGTGACGCCACGATCGAGGTGACCTGGAGAATCCTGCAGTGACTCAGGCACCCGCACCAGCGCAGGCACTGCGGATCAGCCCCGTAGCCCTGGCCCAGAAGGTGGCGCAACAGCTCGGCCGGCACCGCAACGGCGACGCGTACCCGGTCATGGTCGTGCGCGCCGAGCCGGTCTGGCCGCACGACCCGGCGTTCCTGTTGCCCGACGGACGCCAGGTCCGGGTCGTACGGTGCGTGTCGCCGCTGGCCATCTGGGAGCACCTCGTCGCCGACCGTGGCGACGAGGTGCTGGTGCTGCTCACCGACATCCCGGAATCCGAACTCGGCCACGGGGTACGCAGCCGGATCTTCCGGCAGAAGGTCCACACCATCGAGCCGTGGGACCTGGTCGTGGACGCCTTCGGCGCCCAACTGCCCGACAGCGCGCTGGAGCGGGAACGCTGGGCCGGCCCGGCCCTGCTCGACGCCATGCCGCCGGCGGGCTGGCCGAAGCTGACCACCGCGGTGCTGACCCGCGACGTGGCGCTGCGGCACCTTGCCGCCGTACGCCTGGGTCTGGACCGTCGCGGCGGGAGCCCGGACGATCTCGACGTGGCGGCCCTACTGCGCTGGAGCGCCGAGCCGTCAGCCGTCGACGCGTACGCGCTGCTCGGGCAGGAGGAGCGGGACGGCCTGGCCGGGTGGCTGGTCGAGCAGTTCGGCCGGCCGGCCCGGGCGCTCTTCGCCCTCATCGGCGCCGGCCACGGCGCGGACGCCCTGCCACTCGGTCTCGTCTGCGACGCGCTGTGGACCACGGACAGCGCGGAGGCGGTGCGGGCGCAGGGGCGGATTGACCAGTACTTCGGCAACCTCAACGACGATGCCACCGTGCAGAGCTTCGCCGGCGCGGCGGTGCAGGTGGTGGGCGCGATGCTGACCGCCCGCGACCGGGAGACGCGGCTGCAGGGAAACGCGGTGCTGGACCGGGCCGAGGAACTCCTCATCCAGTTCAACGCGACGCTTAGCGCCGGCCACAGCCCGATCCTCCGGACCGGCTTCGCCCGACGTGTCACCGCCGCCGCGCAGGCGCTGCGGGCCGCGCTGCGTGACCCGGCCGACCGCGCGCTCGACGACGCGGTCGGCGCGCTCGCCGGGCACCGGCTGGCCGGCGTGGAAGCCACCCGGGTCAACCGGATCCGGATGGGCCAGCGGCTCGTGCGGTGGCTCGGCACCGAACAGGAGCCGCCGGCGAGTGTGGCCGACGGGGTGAACCAGCAGATCGGCCAGTGGGGCTGGGTCGACGTGGCGCTCAACCACGTCTGGGCCGGCGACGACGCCAACCCGGAACTGCAGACCGCGTTCCGGGAGATCCACGACCGGGCACAGCAGCGGCGCCGTGACCTGGACCAGGCGTTCGCCGGGCGCCTCGCGGCGTGGGCCACCGCCGGCCCCGGCAACGACGGCGCCCTGCTCACCGTGGAGAACCTTCTGCCGCGGGTCATTGACCCGCTGGTCAAGGCCGACCGGCCGGTGCTGCTCGTCGTCCTCGACGGGATGAGCGCCGCCGTCGCGGTGCAGCTCGCCGACGAGCTGTCCCAGCACTGGGTCGAGTACGACCCGCTCGCCGGTTCCGGCCTGGGCCGCCGACGGGGGATTGTGGCCGCCCTGCCCACCCTGACCGCGGTGTCCCGGACCTCGCTCTTCGCCGGCGCTCTCCGCGAAGGCAACCAGGCCCACGAGAAGAAGCTCTTCGCCGACGGTCGGTGGGGCAAGGGTTCCCGGATCTTCCACAAGGGGCCGGCCAAGGGTGGGGCCGGCTGGGCGTACGCGGGCGAACTGGCCGACGCGGTGGCCGGCACGGCGCCCGTGGTGGCCGTCGTGATCAACACTGTCGACGAGTCGCTGGCCCACGGTCGCGAGGGCGACGAACCGGGCTGGCAGCTCGACGACCTCGGCTTCCTGCGCAGCCTGCTCGACCAGGCCCGCTCCTGCGGACGCGCCGTCGTCATCACCAGCGACCACGGACACGTGCTGGAGCGCGGCGGGCAGCATGTCAAGGCCGCCGACGCCGCCTCCGCCCGGCACCGCACCGGCCCCGGCCCGGTCGCCCCCGGTGAGGTGGAGTTGACCGGCCCCCGGGTGGTGGCCGACGGCAAACGGATCATCGCGCTGTGGGACCCGATGCTGCGCTACCGCCCCAGCAAGGCGGGCTACCACGGCGGCGCGTCACTGGCCGAGGTCACCATCCCGCTGCTGGCGTACCTGATGCCGAACGCGACGCAGCCGCCGACCGGCTGGGCTCCCGTCGAGAGCAGCCGACCGGATTGGTGGGAGGCGTCCGCTACCGCTCCGGTTCCGGCTGCCCCTACGGCTCCGGGGCCCGCACCCCGGCCGCGCCGCAAGGCGCCGGCCGTCACCGGGGACGCGCTGTTCGACGTACCGGAGGTGCCCAGCGCCCCCGCCGCGGCGCCGCCGGCTGGAGACGGCGATCTGGTGGCCGCGGTGCTGGCCACCGAGCTGTTCGAGGCGCAGCACGGCCTGACCCCGCGCAAGGTGGACCGCAAGAAGATTGAGGCGGCGTTGCGTGCGCTCGTCGACGCCAAGGGCGTGCTGCCGCTGGCCGTGGTCGGCCAGCGGGCCGGTGAGCTGCCCGGGCGGGTGGGTGGATTCGTCAATACGCTGCAGCGGATCTTCAACGTCGACAACTATCCGGTGCTGTCGCAGATCGACGAGGGGCGCACGGTCAAACTGGACATCGCGTTGCTGCGGACGCAGTTCGGCCTGCCGGCGGGTGGCCCGTGACCGCCGTCAGCCCGGCGCGGCGGCGAGAGGTCATCGACGCGTTGCGCCGGGGTGCCGTCCCGTCGGCGGGCCTCGATCTCTTCGCCGTCGGGCTCGACCGGTTCACTGTCGCGGTGGGGGAGGACCTCGACACGGTCACCGGAGGCGGTTCGGTGTTCAAGGCCGTCCGGGGTGAGTACGGCTCCGGCAAGACCTTCTTCACTCGCTGGATCGCCGAGCGGGCGAAGCGGGCCAACTTCGCCACCGCCGAGGTGCAGGTCTCCGAGAACGAGACCCCGCTGCACAAGCTCGAGACGGTGTACCGGAGGTTGACTGAGCGGCTTACCACCTCGACCTTCCCGCCGAGCGCCCTGCGGCCCGTGGTGGATGGCTGGTTCTACGCGTTGGAGGAGGATGTCCTCGCGGCGGGGGACGTGGCGGCCGAGGACGCGGACGCCCTCGACCGGGCGGTCGGAGTCCTGCTCGATCAGCGGCTCGCCGCGGTCAGCCGCACCGCCCCGGCCTTCGCCGCCGCGCTCCGGGGGTATCGGACCGCCGCACTCGCCGGTGACCAGGCGACCGCCGACGCGGTGCTGGCCTGGCTGGGCGGGCAGCCGCACGTCGCCGCGTCCGCCCGGCGGGTCGCCGGGGTACGGGGCGACCTCGACCATTTCGCGGCGCTCAGCTTTCTGCAGGGTCTGCTTGCGGTGCTGCGCGACAGCGGTCATCCCGGGCTGCTGCTGGTCCTTGACGAGGTGGAGACGCTGCAACGGGTCCGCTCGGACGCGCGGGACAAGGCGCTCAACGCGCTGCGCCAGCTCATCGACGAGGTGCACTCCGGCCGCTTCCCCGGGCTCTACCTCGTCATCACCGGCACGCCGGCGTTCTTCGACGGGCCGCAGGGAGTGCAGCGGCTCGCCCCGCTGGCCCAGCGACTTGCGGTCGACTTCACCACCGACGCCCGATTCGACAACCCTCGGGCGGTGCAGATCCGGCTCGCGGGCTTCACCGCCGACTCCCTGGTGGAACTCGGCGGCCGGGTGCGGGACCTTTACGCCGACGGCTCCGCCGTGCCAGCCCGGGTTCGCGGCCTCGTTGACGACGCCTACCTCGGCCAGTTGGCGCAAGCCGTCGCCGGTGGGCTGGGCGGCAAGGTGGGGGTGGCACCGCGACTCTTTCTCAAGAAGTTGGTCGGGGAGGTGCTCGACCGGGTCGACCAGTTCGATGCCTTCAATCCGCGTGAGCATTACGCCCTGACCATGTCGGACGCGGAGATGACCGACGTCGAGCGCAACGCGACCAGGGCCGACGAGATTTCGCTCGACCTCTCCGCGGACCGCTGATGGCCGGCGCAGACCTGCTACACCCGGTCGTGCTGCACCACGTGGTGAACTCGCTGCAGTGGCCCGGACTACGTCCCCTGCAGGAGGCCGCCGTCCAGCCACTGCTCGACGGGGACGACGCCCTGCTGCTCGCGCCGACGGCCGGCGGCAAGACCGAGGCGGCGGTGTTCCCGTTGCTGTCGCGGATGGCGCAGGAGAACTGGTCGGGCACGACTGTGCTCTACGTCTGCCCGCTCAAGGCGCTGCTCAACAACCTCCTGCCGAGGTTGGAGACGTACACCGGTTGGCTGGGCCGCCGAGCGGCGCTGTGGCACGGGGACACCACGATGGGGCGCCGTCGGACGATTCTCCGCGAGCGGCCCGACGTGCTGTTGACGACACCTGAGTCGTTGGAGTCGATGCTGGTCAGCGCCGCCGTGGACGAGGGTGAGTTCTTCCGCCACCTCCGTACGGTCGTCGTGGATGAGGTCCACGCGTTCGCCGGCGACGACCGGGGCTGGCACCTGCTGGCCGTGCTGGAGCGGCTCAGCCGGGTGGCGGGTCGGCCCGTCCAGCGGGTCGGGCTCTCCGCGACCGTCGGCAACCCGGACGAGCTGCTGACCTGGCTACAGGGCTCCGGCCGAGCTAGTCGGCCAGCCCGCGTGGTGTCACCGGTCGCTGTCGCCACCGCGTCTGCGCCGCCCGGAGAGGTGGAACTGGACTACGTCGGTTCCGTGCACAACGCCGCCAAGGTGATCGCCGCGCTGCATCGGGGCGAGAAGCGTCTGGTGTTCTGCGACTCGCGGGCGTTGGTGGAGGAGCTCGGTCAGAAGCTGCGCGAGATGCAGGTGAAGACGTTCCTCTCCCACGCGTCGCTCTCGGTCGAGGAGAGGCGCCGGGCCGAGGAGGCGTTCGCGGAGGAACGCGACTGTGTCATCGTGGCGACGAGCACGTTGGAACTGGGCATCGACGTCGGCGACCTGGACCGAGTCATCCAGATCGGCGCCCCACGCAGCGTCGCCGCCTTCCTGCAGCGCATCGGTCGGACCGGTCGCCGCCCGGGCACCGTCCGCAACTGCCTGTTCCTCTCTCTGGACGGTGACGGGCTGCTGCACGCGGCCGGGTTGCTCAACCTGTGGCAGGAGGGCTGGGTCGAGGCCGTCGTGCCGCCGCCGGAGCCACGGCACATCGTGGCCCAGCAGATGCTCGCCCTGTCGCTTCAGCGGCACCGGGTGGGTGACCAGCTGTGGTCGGAGGAGTGGAACGGACTCCCACCGTTCGACAGGAGTGCCGAGGTCATCGTGCGGCATCTGGTCGAGTACGGGTACCTCGATTCGGACTCCGGAATGCTGTTCATCGGTCCGGAAGCTGAACTGCGGTTCGGACGGCGTCACTTCATGGACATGCTCGCGGTCTTCACCGCACCGCCGGAGTTCACCGTGCTGTCGGGGCGTGCCGAGATCGGCCGGACAGATCCGGCCCTGCTGACCGCGAAGGTGCAGGGACCCCGCCTGCTCCTGCTTGGCGGACGCAGTTGGCGGGTCACGCACATCGACTGGAAGCGGCGCCGCTGCTTCGTCGAGCCGGCGGACGGCGGTGGCAAGGCGTTGTGGATGAGCGGGACCTCGCCGCAGGGCCTGTCGTACCGGATGACCCGGGCCATGCGGGATGTGTTGGTCGCTGCCGATCCGAAGGTCGCGCTCACCGCTCGTGCCACGACGAGGTTGGCGGCACTTCGCGATGACGCGACCGCCACGGTGCACTCGGGGGGCTCCGTGGTGGTCCGGGACAGAGAGGGCGAGGTCCGCTGGTGGACCTGGGCCGGCTTCCGGGCCAACGCGACCTTGATCGCCACCCTGAGTGACCTGGCTGACCCGACGCAGCGGTACGACGACGCCAGCATCCGGCTGCGTTCCGATCTGGATCGGCAGATGTGGCGGGTGGCGACGGCGGACGCTGACCAGC
Organism: Micromonospora sp. A200; assembly: GCF_029893845.1. NCBI lineage: Bacteria > Bacillati > Actinomycetota > Actinomycetes > Micromonosporales > Micromonosporaceae > Micromonospora > Micromonospora sp. A200. The sequence continues at coordinate 65,155 of NZ_JARXXY010000033.1, forward strand.
GGATCTGCCTGCCTGACGTGACCGAGAAGGCGCTCGCCGGACTGAAGTTCAGCGCCGCCTTACCGCCGCGCCTGGCGGCGGCAACGCTTGCTGTGCGGCTCGCCGACGTCGAGGCAGCCGCCGCGGTCCTCAAGGAACCCGTGCGGTTCGCCTACCTCTGATCTGCCGGTCGGGGCCGGGGCTTTCCGCAGCAGGGTGCTGGCGCGCGGTGGCAAGTACCCGCTAAGCGGCGGCGCCGCAGTACACGCACTCGTTGCGCTCGGACCAGTCCTTGCGGTCCAGCGTCCCCGGATCGATCGCCCGGTGCCCGAAGTGCCGGCGCACCGCCATCCGGAATGTCCACAGCGCCTCGGCGAACCGGTGGTACGCCTCGTGCCCCTCGGCGGTGCGCAGGTCCTCGCCGGCGCGGATCAGCCGCTGCATGTCGACGAGCCGGTGGAACGCGTCCTCGCCCGCCACCACCAGCTCCGGCGTGCCGGACATCAATAGCCGTTCCCGTTCCTGGTACGCCCCGGACTCGCTCATCGCCCGGGTGGTCGCGGCGCGGTCACCGGCGGCGGTGTTGCGCAGCATGCTGTGCGCGGTGCCCAGGGCGAGCGCGAAGTCGATGCAGGTGCGCCACCGGTCGAGGTCCCGGTCACGGTCCCGGGTGTCCCGTCCCCGCCGCAGGTCGACCAGGAAGCTGCCGGAGAGCGCGATGAGGGCGCCCGCTCCCGTGCTCAGCAAGGGCATCCAGTCCATGCCGGACATCGTGCCATCCCCGGGGAAGCAGCCAAGATCGCGCCGTCGCTCCAAAGGTCGGCGGCACCGGGATGTCATCGACCGTTGTGGACGAATTCGGCCACCGGGGACTTCCCGCGCGAGCCCGCCGGGCCCGACACTATGGGTCGACACCGATCGATGCCTCGTGATCCGGAGGGCCCGTTGACCACTCTTGTGACCCCGCCCGCCCCGCTCACCCGCCTGCGCCGCCTGGTCGGCACGTTCGCCCTGCTCACCGCCATGGTCGCCGGGGCGCTCGTCGGCCCGTCCGTGGTGACCCCGGCGCTCACCGACGCCGCGTCCGCCGCGGTCTACAGCTCGTGCACGATGGCCCGCTGCGCGGACGCGCGCACCGCCCGGTCCGGCTGGGCCGCCAAGGGCTTCCCGACCAGCCGGGGCTGGTACACCTGGAGCGGCGGACGCTACAACTTCGCCGGTGGCCAGTTCTACAACCGGGAGGGCCAGCTCCCCGCCAACGCCACCTACCACGAGTACGACGTCTACCCCAGGCCGTACGGGGCGCCCCGGGACGCGTACCGGATCGTGGTCAACCGGAGCACCGGGGTCACCTGGTTCTCGCCGGACCACTACGCGAACTTCTACCGACTCTGAGCGGACAGCGGTCGGGCCGGGGACCAGCCGGCCCGACCGGAGCGGGGAGGATGACCGGATGGACGCGCCCGACCTGCCCCCGTGGCTGGAGCTGACCGCCGACCCCATCGCCGAACCGACCGCCGGCGCAGTCGTCGTCCCGGGCGCCGACGCCCGTCGCCGCGCGGACCTGTTCGGGCTGCTCGCGCAGGCCCTCGACCTGCCCGAGTGGTTCGGGCGCAACTGGGACGCGCTGGCCGACTGCCTGCTCGACCGGGACGACGCCGGCCCGCTCGCCCTGCGCGTCGACGACGCCGAGCAGCTCCTCGCCGACGAGCCGCCCGCGCAGTTCGCCATCCTGCTCCAGCTCTGCGACGACGTGTGGTCGCACGGCCGGTACCCGTTCCGGCTCGTCCTGGGCACCGCCCCGGACCGGCTGCCCGCGCTGGGCCGCCGGGTCCGGACCGGGCTCAGTTGGGCTGGTCGAGGATCGCGCTGAACCGCTCCTCGGCCAGATCAAGCTGGGCGAAGATGTGTCGCTTCACCGGCGCCGACAGCGGGGTGTCGGGCCGGCTGATCAGGTCGCGGAAGACGGGCACCAGCGGCCGGTACTTCGCCGCCGACCGGGCCACCTTCGGCCCGATGGTGTAGACCACGCCCACCCCGTTGTCGGTGAAGTCGGACACCTTGATCACCCGCGCCCACGGCTCCCGGTCCAGGCTGGCCGCCACGTGCTCCCGGTACTGGGCGTTGCGGTCGCGCTCGGGGTCGTACTCCGGATTGGTGACCGCGGCGACCAGCCGGGCGACCCGCGGGCCGAAGCGCGCGGCCAGCGTGGCCAGCGCCGCCGCCGTCGGGTCGGCGACGTCGGTGCCGGCCAGCTCGCCCGGGTGGTCCTCCACCGCGTCGTGCAGCAGGCCGGCGACGATCACGTCCACGTCGCGCACCTGGTAGTGGTGCATCATCCGGATCGCCACCCGTAGCAGGTGGTTGAGGTACGGCTCGCGCACCCGCCGGTCGTCGCGGTGCAGCTCGGCGGCGAGGTCGAGGGCGGCGCCGAGCCGCTCCCGCGCGGCCGGGTCGAACGCCCGGATCTCCAGCCGGAACCGTTCCAGCAGGCCGGGTTCGCCGTGGATCTCGGTGATCGCGTGCATCGGCATGGTGGCGAGGTACGGCGGGAACTCCATGCACCACTTATAGCCGATCTTCACTACCAGCCGGACCCGGCCGTCGTGTACGCGACCGCTCAGGCGGTGCCGGAAAGCCGCTTGACCAACCGCACGACCGTCCCGTGCGGTGTGCCGTCGATGACCGCCTCGTCCATCAGCCGGGCCATGATCAGCCGGCCCCGGCCCCGCTCCCCGCCGTCCACGCCGACCTCCCGCCACCCGCCGCTGTCAGCCACCTCGACCTCGAGCCGCCCGGCCCGCAGCCGCCCCCGCACCGTCACCGTGGCGCCCGGGGCGAATTGGTAGCCGTGCTCCATGGCGTTGGCGCAGGCCCCCCACTGCGATCAGCACCGCCTCGACGTCCGACGTACCCACCCCGAGCCCGGCCAGCCAGCCCCGCAGCGCCTCCCGGTTGTGAGCCGGCCACGGTGCCGGGCGGCGGTACGGCCGGCACCGGGTGCTGGTCGCCGACGGCACTTTCGACGCGCCCCGGCACCGGTCGACCGGCTGCTCGACCTGCCCGCCCGAAAGTGGGCGGAGCTGGACCTCGACGCGCGGGGACCGGTCCGCCCGGCCGCGCCCGTAACCCACGACCAGGAAGGGAGCGGCGCATGACGTCGGTCGCCAGCCCGCTGCCGGAGCTGCGGTTCGAACGAGGACGGTCAGGCGGGGGCTGGGCCGAGACTGTCGCGGCGGACGAGTTCGGCGGGAAGCACCTCGACCCGGGGACGGTCGACGGCCGGTTCCAGGGCCAGGGTCATCGCGCGGGCGCCCAGTTCCACCAGGGGCAGCCGGACGGTGGTCAGCGCGGGCGTGACGTCGGCGGCCACCGGCATGTCGTCGAAGCCGACGACGGAGACCTCCTCGGGGACCCGGACGCCCCGGGCGCGCAGCAGGGTCAGCGCGCCCACCGCCATCGAGTCGTTGAGCGCGGCCAGCGCGGTCAGCCCCGGCACCGCCGCCAGCAGCTCGTCGGCGGCACGGGCTCCGCCGTCGCGGGTGAAGTCGGCGTACCGGACCCGCTCCGGTGGCAGCGCGGCACCGAGCCCCTCGGCCACCCCGGCGAGGCGGTCGCTGGTGGTGGTGAGCTCCCGGGGACCGGCGATCATGCCGACCCGGTGGTGCCCCAGCCGGCGCAGCTCCGCGCCGAGCCGCCGCGCGCCGTCGGAGTTGGCCGGCATCACCGCGTCGCCGGGGTGCTCGTGCCGGCCGATCACCGCCACCCGGCCGCCGGTCGCCTCGTACGCGGCCAGCTTCTCGGTGAGCCGGGCGGTGAAGTCGGGGTCGTGGTAGCCCGAGCCGGCCAGCACGATGGCGGCGACCTGCTGGCCCCGCAGCATCTCGACGTACTCCAACTCGCGCTCCGGGTCGCGGTAGCTGTTGCAGATGATGACCAGCCGGCCCCGGTCGGTGGCCACCCGTTGCAGGCCCCGGGTCACCTCGGCGAAGTACGGGTCGGAGACGTCGTGCACCACCACGCCGACCACGCTGCGCTGCGGCCGGGCCAGCAGCTGGGCGTGCGCGTTCGGGACGTGCCGCAGGTCGGCGACGGCCCGCAGCACGCGCTCGCGCAGCTCGTCGGCGACCGGCTTGCTGCTGCCGTTGATGACCCGGGAGGCGGTGGCGGGGGAGACGCCCGCGCGGCGGGCGACGTCGGCCAGCGTCGCCAATGGCCACCCCCTGCCCGCCTCGGTCCCGCGCCCCGTGGTCGGGCACAGGCTACCGCACGGGCGTCAGGAAAGCCCTTGCCCGTCCAGGCGGCGGGGCGTACCGGCTGCGCGGGTGCGCGGGCTTTCCCCCTCGCCGGTCAGGCGACCAGCCGGGTGGCGTACGCGGTGGCGCACGTGGTCGCCGACCCGGGGGCGGAGAACCTCCCGGCGCCCCGGCCGGTCGGCGGTGGGCGGCGTCAGACCAGGGCGGCCAGCCGGGGCACCAGCTCCGCCGGCGCCGGCATCGCGGCGATCTCCCGGCTGACCTGCCCGGCCGCGGCCCTGAGGTCGGCGTCGGTCACGAGGCGGGCCAGCGTCTCGGGGGTGATGTCCCGGGGGCGCAGCGCCAGGCCGGCGCTGCGGCGGGCCACCAGCTCGGCGTTGTGCCGCCGGTCGCCCGGTCCCACCGTGGCCAGCTGCGGCAGCCCGGCGGCGAGGGCGCCGAAGACGCTGCCCGCCCCGCCGTGATGGACCAGGGCCGCGCTCGCTGGCAGGGCCGCGTCGAGGGGGATCCAGTCGACCACCCGCACGTTGCCGGGCAGCGCGCGGGCCGACCGACGGTCCGGCCGGACCAGCACGAACTCCGCGTCCACCCGGGCGGCGGCCGCCACCACGGCGGGCATCGGCCCCTCGTCGCGCGGGCCGGTCAGTGTGCTGCGGCTGACCAGGATCCGGGGCCGCGCGCCCGGCTCGCGCAGCCAGTCCGGCAGGCCACCGCCGCCGACGTAGGAGGCGTACCGCATCGGCCAGCCGTCCTGGTGGGTCACGCTGGGCGGGGCGACGGCGAGGGCGCCGGCGGGCGGCGGCAGCTCGGTCAGGCCGTGTCGGCGCAGCGCGCCGCCGAGCCGGGCGGTGGTGGCGCGGACCAGGTCCCGACCGTCGAAGAGGGCGTTCTCCTGGCGGACCGCCGGCACGCCCAGCCGGGCGGCGGCCACCGCGCCGGCCACCGCGAACGGCTCGTGCAGCACCAGGTCCGGCCGCCACTCGGTGGCCAGCGCGACCACCCGGTCGGTGAGCTGGTCGTTGAGCGCGCCGAAGAGCAGGCCCGCGCCTCGGGTGCCGGCGGTGCCGGCCAGCTCGGCCCGGGCGATCAGCGGGTGGCGCGGCAGGACGCGCAGGGCGATCCGACCGAAGTCGAACCCGGGCGCGACGTCGCGCACCGGCAGGCCGGCGCGCTCGACGGCCAGGCCACCGCCGCCGGTGGCGAGCAGCACCTCGTGGCCGGCGTCGCGCAGCGCGGCGGCGAGCGGCACGAGCGGGAAGACGTGGCCCACCAGCGGCGCGGAGACCACCAGGACACGCATGGGGTCGATCCTAGGGCCAGCCGCCACGTTGCTCGGGCGGGCGCACACCGATCTGCGCGCCGTCGGGCGGTGCCTTGCCGCGGACCGGTCGACGGTGGCGCCGGGGGAGTGGGGTCAGACATCCCAGGAGCTTGGATGTCAAGCAGCGGCGGGTTGGGTTCGGTGTGACCAGGCGGTTGTCTGGTCGTAGCGGGTGGCGGTCTTGA
>NZ_JARXXY010000034.1:0-68240 GCF_029893845.1 Micromonospora sp. A200
GGGGGGGCGTGGGTGGGGGCCCGGGGGGGGGGCCCCGCCCCGCCCCGGGGGGGCCCCCCCCCCCGGGGGGGGGGGGGGGCCGCGCCGGGTGGTGCGGTGAATCAGGCGACGAAGCGGGTGCGGCGGCGGGCCACCACGTAGCCGCCGACGCCGGCGGCGAGCAGCAGGCCGCCGATGCCGGCGATCAGGCCCGTGTTCCCACCGGTGATCGGCAGCGAGCCACCGTCGCCGCCACCGTTGCCACCGTCGCCCGAGCCGCCGTTGCCCGGCTTGATGACGACGGCCGCCTCGTTGTTGTCCGCCTTCGGGTCGCCGTCCAGGTGGGTGGTCACCTTGCCGGAGGTCGGCCCGGTCAGCTTGTCGATCCGCAGGGTGAACGGGTACTTGCCGCCCACGCCCGGCTCCGGGTCACCCGCGGAGATGCAGCCGTACAGGTCGGCGCCCGGCTCACCCCCGTGCTCCCAGGGGTTCCAGGGCTCCTCGCTGTCCTTGTCGTACGGCGCGCACTCCTCCGAGACCTCGATCGCCTCGGTGCCCTTCGGGATCTCGACGGTCACGATCGGCTCGGTGAGCCGCCAGGCGTCCACCGTGGCCGGACCCAGGTTCGTGAAGCCGGCGGTCACCGTGACCTTGTCACCGACCTTGCCGGCGGCGGTGCCGCCCACGGCGGCCAGGTCGGCCGGGTTGTTTCCGCCGACCTTGATGTCGATGACCGTGAAGTTGTTCGTCTGGTCCACGTCGGTCTGCGGGACGGACGCCTGCCGGGCGGCCGGCAGCTCGACCAGGCTGAGCTTGTCGCCGGTGCTCGGGGTGCTCGGCGGCAGCGGAGAGCCGGGGTCGTCGTCGATGATCTGGGCCCAGTCGTCCTTGGTCAGCCAGTCGACGTAGTTGTGCAGCGTGCTGCCCGTACGGGCACCCTTGTCCAGCTTGACCGGGAGCTTCTCGGAGAGCCGGTAGCTCTTGCCCGGCTCCAGGTCGGTGTCGAAGGTGCAGATGATGGCCCGGCCCTCGAAGTCTCCACAGTTGCTGAAGTCACCGACGTACGGGCTGCGGTAGTCGTCGGTCTGCAGCCGCAGCACCGCGCCGTGCGCCGTGTTGTCGCCCGAGTTGCGGACCACGTCGCCGGGCAGCCCCACTGTGGCGCCCGGATCGCCGTCGGCCTTGGCCTCCGGCTCGGACTGGAGGTCGACGCCCTCGGCGATGGTGACCGTGACGCTGCTGCTGGCGGTCTTGCCGCCGCCGGCCGCCTTGATGCCCAGCTCGGCCTTCTGTCCGGGCTTCGCGTCCGCCTTGGCGGTCAGGTAGTAGTCGAGGCTGGGGACGCCCCACTCCGTGGCCTCCGCCTCGCAGTGCAGCGTTTCGCCGGAGGGGACGCACTCCCAGTCGGAGGTGATCAGCTCGATGGTGGCGACGTCGTTCACCGCGGACAGGTCCAGGTCCAGGGTCGCGCTCTTCAGCTGTTCCTCGCCGGCGATGTACGTGGCGATGAAGTTGTACGTGGTGTGTCCCGGGGCGACCAGGACGTCCCAGGCGGCGATCTCCAGGGGGTCTGCCGCGTGGGCGGGGGTGGCGGAGGCGGCGACGAACGCGCCTGCGACGCCCAACCCGGCGAGCCAGCGCCGGGTGGAGTGCGTGAGCATTGGGGGTTCCTCCCGTGGGGGTGTACAGGTGGAGCCTGCGGATCTTAAGGACTCCTTAAAACACCGCGTCACCCCGAATGGCGTCCGGGCCAGGCAATCGAGCCGAACGGCTGAGCATCTTCGGCGCAACGGGCCGACCCTGGCGACGCCCCGTCGCCAGGGCGGCGACGGGGCGTGACGCGGTGCTGGTCAGGCGACGAAGTCGGTGCGTCGGCGGCGGGCCAGCAGGACCCCCGTCGTACCGGCGGCGAGCAGCAGCCCGCCGACGGCCATCGTCAGCGCGGTCGATCCGCCGGTGATGGGCAGCGAGTCGTCGCCACCGCCGTTGCCGCCGCTCCCGGCCGGCGGGACGAGCACGATCTCCGCCCGGTCGTTGGCCGGGTCGGTGTCGGCCTCGACGTCGATGGTCACTCGCCCGACGGTCGGCCGCGGCAGCCGGTCCACCCGGAGGGTGACAAAGTACGAGACGGTCTCGCCGACACCGGCAATGTCGCCCGGGCCGCTGCAGCCGTACTCCCGCGCACCCGGTTGGCCGTACGTGTCGCCGGGTTTCCAGGGGCCGCCGCCGATCGGCGCGCACCCCCAGTGCACCTCGACCGCGGTGGTGCCGTCGGGGATGCGGAACCGCACCAGCGGGATCTCCCGCCAGGTCTCCACCGCCATGGGCCCGTGGTTGCGGAATCCGGGCGTCACCGTCACCCGGTCGCCGACCTTGGCGCTGACCCGCCCCCCGACGGCGGCCGCATCCGCGGTCCGGTCGCCGGTGACGGTGATGCCCACCGCGGTCCAGTTGTTCCAGGCGGCGGTGTCGGTCTGCCGCGCCGTCGGCTCCGCCACCAGACGCAACTCGTCGCCGGTACCGGTGGTGTCCGGTGGGAGCGGCACGTCCGGGTCCTGCTCGACCAGCGCCCAGTCGTCGACGGTCCACCACTGCAGGCGGTTGGGCAGCACGAGGCCGCTGCGCAGGAACGTCTTGAGGGTGAGCGGCAGCGGTGCCGACAGCCGGTAGCTGACCCCGGGCGCCAGTTCGGTGTCGAACCGGCAGATGGTGGGTCGGGCCTCGGCGCGTCGGCAGTTGCGAAAGTCGTCGACCGACATGACGTGCATGTCGGCGTCGAGGGTCAGCACCGCGCCGCGCACCGGCGCCGGGCCGGCATTGCGTACGGTGCTGGTCAGGTCGACGGTGCCGCCGGGCCCGGCGCGCAGCGCGGTCTTCGGCTCGGTGACCAGGTCGACTCCCTCGACCACGGTGACCGTGATCTTCCGGGTGGCCGTGCCGCCGGCCGAGACGGCCCGGACGGTCAGCTCGGCCCGCCCGTCCAGCGGAGCGTCGGCCCGCGCGGCGAGCTGGAAGTAGAGGGTGGGCGTCCGGCTCCACCGGCCGAAAGCGCCCAGGCAGCGCAGGGTGTCGGCGCGCCGGGCGCAGTCCCACCCGCCGTCGTCGGTCACCGTGAAGGTGCCCAGCGAGTCCCACTCGGACAGCTCGATGTCGAGGGTCACCGGGCTGCCGGCGGGGGAGGGGTTGCCGTCGACCCGTACCGCGCCGGGAGCGGTGTGTCCCGGGGCGACCAGCAGGTCCCGGGCGGCGATCCGGAGTTCGTTGGCGGCGATCGCGGGAGCGGCGGTGGCGGCCAGGAACGCGCCCGCGACGGCCGCGCCGGCGAGCCAGCGCCGGATGGAGTGCCGGAGCATCGACTGTCCTCCCGATCGGTGGCGGAGCGTGGTCAGCCTCTCACGGATGTCACTCTCCGCCGGCCTGCCGCGCCCGGCGAGCGGGCGGCGCAACGTTTCGGGCGCCCACTTCCGTCATCAAGGTCGGGACACCGGGAGGTGCAGTGACGTACGAGGAGTTCGCCGACTCGCGGCTGACCGCGCTGCTGCGGTACGCGGTCATGCTGACCGGCGATCCGCACCAGGCGCAGGACCTGGTGCAGGACACGATGGTCCGGGTCCAGCTGAACTGGCGGAGGGTGGCCCGGGCGGAGTCCCCGGAGCGCTACGTCCGCCGAATGCTCACCAACCAGTACGTCGACTGGCGGCGGGGCTCCTGGATGCGTCGGGTGCTGCTGCGCGGCGAGCCGGAGGAGTCCGCACCGTCGGCCACCGACCACGCCCAGGACGCCGTGGAGCGCGACCAGGTCTGGTCCTGGCTGGCTCGGTTGCCCCGCCGGCAGCGCGCCAGCCTGGTGCTCCGCTACTACGAGGACCTGCCCGACGCGGAGATCGCCGAGATCCTCGGCTGCGCCGTCGGGACCGTCCGGTCGTCCATCTCCCGCGCCCTGGCCACGCTGCGCGCCGAACACGTGGAGGTCTGCTCATGACCGAGGCCGAGCTGCGGGCCGCCTTCGCCCGCCACGAGTCGCTGACCCCGCCGGCCGGGCCGCTGCGGGCGGCCGTCGACCGGATCGTCGTACGCCGTCGCCGTCGGCGCCGCCGGCTCCGGGCCGGGGCCGCCGCGCTGGCGGTGCTGGGGCTGCTGGGCCTCGCGGTGCCGCAGGTCGTCCCGTCGCTCGGCGGGCAGAACGGCACCGCGGAGCTCCCCGCCGACCGGGTCGCGCCGGGCGGCGCGCTGAACGTGCTGCTGGTCGGGGTGGACGGTGCCCCCGATTCCCGGGTCCCCGGCGCCGATTCCGTCCACCGCGCCGACTCGGTGCTGCTGGTGCACGTCCCGGCGGACCGGAGCCGGCTGTATCTCGTGTCGCTGCCGCGCGACCTGATGGTGGCGATCCCCGGGCACGGCATCGACAAGCTGAACAGCTCCTTCCAGTTCGGCGCCACCGCATCGCGGCCCGGCCTGCGCCGGGGCTACGACCTGACCCGTCGGGTGGTCGGCGACACCACCGGCGTACGCATCGACGCCGGCGCGGTGCTGACGTACCCGGTGCTGCGGCGACTCACCGACGGCGTCGGCGGGGTGGAGGTCTGCCTGCCGGAGCAGGTCCGCTCGGTGCACACCCGGCGCGTCTTCCCGGCCGGGTGCCAGCGGCTGGACGGCAGGAAGGCGGTCGATCTGCTCCGCCAGCGCATCGGGATGACCGGGGGAGGCCAGGATCGGGACCGCAACGCCCAGCGCTACGCGGCGGGACTGCTGCGGCAGCTCGACAGTGGGGACGCCCTGCGCAACCCGGTGGCACTGAATCGGCTGTTGGTCGCCCTCGGCCCGGACCTGGTCACCGACACCGGCGACGCCTCGCTGCCGGAGCTTCTCACGCGCACCGTGCAGGCGTCCCGGGCCGCTCCGGTCGGTCTCGCCCTGCCGACCGTCGACTCGCCGAAGCGGCCGGGCAACCTGTTGCTCGACGAGCGTGCCGCACCGGCCCTGCTGACCGCGCTACGCCAGGACCGGCTGGCCGAGTGGGCGGCGGCGAACCCCGACCGGGTGACCGCCCTGGGGTCTCAGCGGTAGTCGTCCTCGTCGCCGGTGACCACCCGGGCCTGCTCCATCGCGTCCCAGTCGCCGACCTCCAGGCCCCGGTGCGGCTCGGCCTCGGCGTCGCCCGGGTCGATCGAGGCGGCCTGCTCGACCGCGTCGGCCGGCTCGGCCTCCAGGTCGCGCTCCTCCGGGCTGAGGTGGTCGCTCGGCGCGAAGTCCTCGTCGGGCTGACCCATCGTCCCTCCCTGGTTCCGGCGGACTGTCCCCCACACCGTACGGGCTGCGCGGCGCGGGTGCCCGGTGGGCGCGGCAGGCGGACTCGGTGGATCGTCCCACCGGGGCCTTCCGGCGGTGCCAGGATGGAGGCGTGGGCTTCCTGATCCGGCTGGCGATCACCGCGGTCGCGCTGTGGGTCACCACGCTGATCGTGCCCGGCGTCGACGTGACCGGCGGCAACGCCGCCGAGACGGCGTTCACCCTGATCGTGGTGGCGCTGATCTTCGGCGTGGTCAACGCCGTGCTCAAGCCGGTCATCAAGGTGGTCGGCTGCGTGTTCTACCTGCTCACCCTCGGTCTGATCGCGCTGGTGGTGAACGCGCTGCTGTTCCTGCTGACGGACTGGATCGCGCGTGGGCTCGACCTGCCGTTCCGGGTGGACGGTTTCTGGGCCGCCTTCTGGGGGGCCATCGTGATGGCGGTGGTGAGCTGGCTGATCAGCGTCGCCGTACCGGACAGTCTGGAGGACCGGTGAGGGGAGGCGGTTGTGCCCGCCGCCACCTTCTACGGGATACTGCCGGCGGTGGACAGCGCGGTCCGGCGCACCCGATGGAAGACAGCGGCCAGCTCGGCCGAGAGCGGTAAGTAAGGAGCGTTCGACATGCCCATCGCTTCCCCCGAGACTTACGCGGAGATGCTGGACCGGGCCAAGTCCGGCCGGTTCGCGTACCCGGCGATCAACGTGACGTCGTCGCAGACGCTGAACGCGGCGCTGAAGGGCTTCGCCGACGCGGAGAGCGACGGCATCATCCAGGTCTCCACCGGCGGTGCCGAGTACCTGTCCGGCCCGTCGGTCAAGGACATGGTCACCGGCGCGGTGGCGTTCGCCGCGTACGCCCGCGAGGTGGCCAAGAACTACCCGGTCAACATCGCGCTGCACACCGACCACTGCCCGAAGGACAAGCTGGACAAGTTCGTCCGGCCGCTGATGGGGATCTCCCAGGAGCGGGTGAAGCGCGGCGAGGAGCCGCTGTTCCAGTCGCACATGTGGGACGGCTCGGCCGTGCCGGTGGCGGAGAACATGGAGATCGCCGCGCAGCTCCTCGACGAGGCCGCCAAGGGCAAGATCGTCCTCGAGATCGAGGTCGGCGTGGTCGGTGGCGAGGAGGACGGCGTCGAGAACGCCATCAACGAGAAGCTCTACACCACGGTCGAGGACGGCCTGGCCATGGTGGAGGCGCTCGGCCTCGGCGAGAAGGGCCGCTACATGGCGGCGCTGACCTTCGGCAACGTGCACGGCGTCTACAAGCCGGGCAACGTCAAGCTCCGCCCGGAGGTCCTCGACCACATCCAGATGGCGGTCGGCGCCAAGTACGGCAAGGAGAAGCCGCTCAGCCTGGTCTTCCACGGCGGCTCGGGCTCGCTGCTGTCGGAGATCCGCGAGGCGCTGGACTACGGCGTGGTCAAGATGAACATCGACACCGACACCCAGTACACCTTCACCCGTCCGGTCGCGGACCACATGTTCCGCAACTACGACGGCGTGCTGAAGGTCGACGGCGAGGTCGGCAACAAGAAGATGTACGACCCGCGGGTCTGGGGCAAGGCCGCCGAGGCCGGCATGGCCGCCCGCGTCGTCGAGGCCTGCGAGCACCTGCGCTCGACCGGCACCAAGATGAAGTAACAGCGGTCAGCACGACGGCCGGCTCCCCGCCCGGGAGCCGGCCGTCGGCGTCTCAGGCGGTCGCGGTGAGCACCCGGACGGCCTCCCGGACGTCGTCGGTCAGGTGCACCGTGGTCGACAGGTCACCGAACGGGGACGCCGCGAACAGCGGCCGCAGCAGCGACTCGATCGGCAGTTCCCGGGTCCAGTACGCGCGGTCCAGGAAGACGTACGCCCCGCTCGCCCCGTCGGTCCCGTAGTAGGTCTTCGTCGCCGCCTGGAACACCTCCTGCACGGTGCCCGCCCGGCCGGGCGCGAAGACGATCCCGCCCCGGGCCAGCCGCAGGATCGTGTCCTCCCGGATGGCGTTGGAGAAGTACTTGGCGATCCGCCCGGCGAAGAGGTTCGCCGGTTCGTGCCCGTACAGCCAGGTGGGGATCGCCAGCCCGCCGGAGCGGGCCCAGTCGAGCTCCGGCGCCCGCTGCTGCGGAGCGGCCGGCCCGGTCGCGTACCGCTCGCGGACCGCCAGCGCCGCCGCCGTGTAGCGGTCGTGGTCGGTGAAGTCCGGCGCCACGGCGAGCAGGTCGATCGCGGCGGTCAGCTCCTCGGCCGGCCGACCCGCGAGGAACGCGCCGAGGTTGGCCGCCTCCATCACGCCCGGTCCGCCGCCGGTCACCACCAGCCGGTCGGCCCGCGCCAGCTCCCAACCCAGCACCGCCGCCATCCGGTACGGCACGCTGCCGCGCGGCACGGCGTGCCCGCCCATCACCCCCACCACCGACTGCGGCCCGTGCTTCGCGAGCCAGGACCGGGTGGCGTCGACCAGCGCGTTGTCCACGCCGTGGTCGTGCAGCCGCTGGCCGAGCGCCTCCCGGACGTCCGGCAGCGCGCCGCCGTGCTCGCGGAAGTGCGCGTACACCCGGGTGTCGTACATCCCGGCGAAGCCGCCCTCGGCGAACCCGGCGGCCAGCTCCTCCGGGGTGTAGAGGTGCGACGGCTGGGTCGGGTACGGCAGCCCGGAGAAGGGCGGCACCACGTTCGCCCCGCGCCGGACCAGGTCCGCGCCGACCTCTCGGGAGGCGAACCGGCAGCCGACGAAGAGGGTGCCGGCGACCTCGGTGCGGGTCAGGTCGGGGATCGGGTCCAGGTCGAGGCGGAGCCCCTGCACGGTCAGGCCGGCGAGGCTGCCGGTGGCCAGCCGCCGGTCGAACTCGGCGCGGGTCTCGATCTCGTCGTGGCTGGTGTCGTGCGGCGCGATGACGTCCGCGGGAGGTGGGGTCGGCACCAGGCCATCCTGCCCGGCCCGGGCAATGGCGCAAACCTGCCGGTCCGGGGGGCCGGGACGACAGGAGCCCGGCGGTCGAGACCACCGGGCTCCTGCGTAACCGGGTCCTGGGGAGGCTCCGGATTAATAGTTGTAATGGAAAACATCTCGCGGCGGCATGGGCCGCAGGCGTGACGGACGCCTCCCCCATTCAGCCAGAGCGCTGGGCCGATCCTCTCGCGCGCGGTAGGGCGAAGCCGGTTGAATGGGACGATGCAGAACCTGTTGCCTGAGCCACCGGCCACCCTCCTGCCCGCGCACGAAGAGGCCGACGCCACGCTCGCGGCCGCCGCCGAGAGGGGCACCGACGAGGCGTACGCCGGGGTCGCGGCCCGCTTCCCGACCTACAGCGCGGCCTGGGCGGTGCTGGCGACCCGGGCCTTCAACGCCGGCCAGGTCATCCCCGCGTACGCCTACGCCCGCACCGGCTATCACCGGGGCCTGGACCAGCTGCGCCGCAGCGGCTGGAAGGGCCACGGGCCGGTGCCCTGGTCGCACGGCCCCAACCAGGGCTTCCTCCGCTGCCTGTACGTCCTGTCGCGGGCGGCGGGCGAGATCGGCGAGGCGGACGAGGCGGCCCGCTGCGCGCAGTTCCTGCGCGACTGCGACCCGGCCGCCGGGGACGCCCTCGCCAGCGAGTGACCCGTCGCGACGGCCGGCCCGGCGGTGATCGGGCCGGCCGTCGCGGCTACAGCCCTTCGGCCACCGCGGCGGCGATCTTCAGCCAGGCGTCCCGGGTGGCGGCGGAGAGCCCGCCGTACCGGATCGGCTCCCCGGTGTCGATCAGACGCTCGTACGGCGCGAGCAGCACCGCCCGGGTGCGGGCGGCGAAGTGCTCCTGGATCGCCGGCAGGTCGATCTCCTTGCGGGACGGCGGCATCGACACCACCGTCACCGCCTGCCGGACCAGCCGCTGCCGGCCGCTCTGCTCCAGGTGGTCGAGCATCCGGGCGGCCGTCTCCGCCGAGTCGTTCCGGGCCGACATGGTCACCACCAGTTGGTCGGTGGCGTCCATCGCGGCCTGCCAGTTCTGCGCCCGGACGTTGTTCCCGGTGTCCACGAAGATCAGCTTGTAGAACCGGCTGACCACCTCACGGATCTCCGCGAAGGCCGCCGCGGTGAGCATCTCGCCGCCGGTGGCCGACTCGTCCGAGGCGAGCACGTCGAACATCCCCTCGCCCTGCGAGCGGACGTACTGCGACAGGTCGCCGATCCGGCCGTGCGCGCCCTGGAACTGCCCGAGGTCGCGCAGCATGTCCCGGACCGTACGGGAGTGGAAGTCCTGCTGGGCGCGCATGCCCAGGGTGCCCTGGGTCTCGTTGTTGTCCCAGGCCAGCACGTACCCGCCGCGCTTCTGACCGAAGGTCATCGCGAGCAGCAGGATGGCCACCGTCTTGCCGGCGCCGCCCTTCGGGTTCACCACGGTCACCTGGCGCAGCCCGCCGAAGTTGCGGCGGACCATCTCGACGTCCCGCTTGATCTCCTGCTCGTGCCGCCCCGGCGGCAGCTTCAGGCCGATCTTGTTGACCACCGCCCGTACCCCCATGGTGGCGACCGGGTCGGCCGGGCGGGCCTGCCGGCGGCGGGCGAAGTCCTCGGCGGTCGGCGCCGATGCGCCGTCCGGCGTCCAGCCCGCGTCCGGGTAGCCGCCCTGCGTCGCCCGCGCCGGCGGCTCCGGGTACGACTGCCGGGGCAGCCCGGCCGGCGGGGTGCTCTCCTGCCAGGACGGCTGGTACCACCCGGCGGGCGGCTGCGGCCCCGGCGGCCCGGGCGTCATCGGCCCGGGCTGCGGCGGGCCGGCGTGTGCAGGCGGCACCGCGAGCGTGGGCCCCGGTGGGTACTCCGTCGGCGGGTGCGGGCCGGGCGGCGTCAGCGGCGTGCCCGGCGAGGGCGGGAACGGACCCAGCTTCGGCGCCGGGGGCGTGGGCGCCGCGGGCTGGCCGGGCACGGTCGCGCTGCCGATCGCCTCGTCCCCGATCGCGGCTCCGCCGTGATCGCCGCCCATCGCCGGGTCGCCGCGCAGCGCCGGGTCGCCGTGCATCGCCGGGTCGCCGTGCAGCGCCGGGTCGCCAGCGGCGGCGGAGCGCTGCGGTGGCTGGGCCCACGGCGACTCGCCCTGTCCCCGGGCCGCCTGCGGGATGCTCGCCACGGGTACGACCGGGGTGCCCGGCGCGGTGTGCGGCACGGGCGCGGTGATCGGCTGGTCCAGGGTGAAGGGCAGGTCGAGGTCGACCGCCGGCTGCCCGACCCGGGGTGCCGGCGCGGGGTGCGTCGGCCGTCGGGCGTCCTCCGCCGGCTCCGGCTCGGCCTGCGGTTCGGCCTGCGGTTCGGCCTGCGGCTGGGCCTCCCCGGTCACCGGGCCCGCTTCGGCGGCCGCGACGGCGTGCCCGGCCGGCAAGCTGGCCTCGGCCACCATTCCGGGTTCGGCGGCCCTGCCGTTGGTCCCTGGGATGCTCGGGCCGGCGGCAGTGCCGCTCGCGGCGGGAATGTTCGGGCCGGGTGCGGTGCCGTTGGCGGCCGGGATGTCGGGTCCGGCGAAGGTGCCGTCGGGGGTGGCGCTCGGGATGGTGGTCGTGTCGCCCGTGGCTGGAGTGGCCGGGCTGTCCGCCGCGCTGGTCGTCGGCGGGGCACCGTGTCCGACGAAGCTCCCGTCGGGGGTGGCGCTCGGGCCGGTGGCGCCGCCGTTCGTGCCGGCCCCGCCGTTCCCGTTCGCCGCGAACCCCGTCGTGGGTGGGCCGCCACCAACGACGTGTTCGGCGCCGACCAGGCCGCGAACGCTGTCCCCACCGACCGGGCCGCCGCCGGCACTCACCGGGGCGCCGCCAGTGACGGTGCCCGCACCGGCGCTGGTGTCGTGGCCGAGCTGGGAGGGGTGTTCCTCGCCCGAGTCGGCCGGCGTGGCGGGTCGGTCGTCGGGACCAGCCGCGTACGGCGGCATCGGCGGTGGGGTTGGTTCGTCGGCGCGCAGGGACGCCCAGTCGCCGTCCGGCGGGGGTGCCGTCCAGCCGTCGGCGGCGGGGGCGGCGTTGACCTCGGCGGTCAGCGACGGGTACAACGGCGAGGCCTGGACGCCCCAGGTCGGGGCGGTGTCGGTCGCGTCGGGCGGCCAGAGCGGTTCGATGTCCCGCTCCGGCACCGCAGGCGGGCCGGGCAGCCGGCCCCGGTCGGCGTTCTCGTCCACCACGGTTCCTCCCCATTCCTCCTGCCGAGGATAGGCCGTCCCGTTCCGGTCACGGAACGTAGCGGAACGCCGTTCCGGGTCAGCTCGTCCAGACCGCCCAGGCGCCCGCCTCGGTCCACCAGGACCGCTTGCGGCTCAGTTCGCCCTCCACACCGTCGTCGAGGAAGGGGACCTTCTCGTCCCGGGGGACGACCGCGACCGCCCGGCCCCGGGCCCGGCGGACCTCGAACCGGATCCGCTTCCGACCGAACGCCTTCCGGGTGACCACCGGCACGGCCACCGCCACCTCGACCACGCCGTCGGTGGGGTCCGGCGCGGTCAGCAGCGGCAACCCGTCCAGGAACGCGTACCCGCCGGCGTTGCCGATCGCGCAGGCCAGGATCGGGTCCTCGCCGTCGGAGAGCACCGCGTCGTCCACCTCGACCCGGCCGCGCCAGTGCAGCGGGCGCCCCCCGTCGTCGGCCGCGCCGAGCAGCGCGCCGTCCAGGGTCACCGAGCCGGCGTCGTTGCGCAGCAGGTCGAGCCGGCGAGCGGTGCCGTCAAGCACCGCGGCGGCCACCGCCGCCGGGTCGCGGGGCAGCCCGAGCTGCGCCGCCAGGTCACCCCGCGTGCCGCTCCGGGCGGGGTCGAGCGGGAGTACGCCGATCGGCGGCAGGTCCGGCACCGTACGGTTGCCGGCCAGGTCCGCCGGGCGGCGGCTGGGCGGTGGGGCGTACCGCCGGACCAGCCGGCGCAGGACGGCGCGCAACTGTGCGTCGGTGGCCGTGGCGACGATCAGCCGGGTCTTGGAGTCGGGGTCGGGCCAGGTGAGGCCGTCGGGGCGGGCGGGCGCGTCGAGCCGGGCCAGCACCTCGTCGATCTCGGCGTCCGAGCGGGCGGTGACGGTCTCCACCCGGGCACCCCGGGCGGTCAGCGCGTCCGCGCAGGCCAGCACCGGTACGCGCGGCGTCTCGCAGCGCTCCTCGGGCTGCTTCGGCGCATCCGCGCCGTCGGACCCGGTCGCGCCACCGCAGCAGGCTCCGCCACTGCCGCAGCCTCCACCGGGAGCGTCCCGCTCCGAGCCGAGGGTGAGCAGCACCACGTCGTACACGAAGGAGCCTCCTGACTCTCGACGCGACCCCTGCCGGTCCCGCCGTCACTACTTGTTAGCCTGACACCCCGGGCTCGCCAACCGGTCGCCACCTGGCACCCGAGCCTTCTGGAGGCGGAGAAGATGCCAGCGATCGTGCTCATCGGCGCTCAGTGGGGCGACGAGGGCAAGGGCAAGGTTACCGACCTGCTGGGTGAGCGGGTCGACTACGTCGTGCGCTACTCCGGCGGCAACAACGCCGGTCACACGGTGATCACTCCCGACGGGCAGAAGTACGCGCTGCACCTGATGCCGTCCGGGGCGCTCTCACCGAGCGCGATGATCGTCATCGGCAACGGCGTGGTGGTCGACCCGAAGGTGCTGCTGGCCGAGATCGACGGGCTCGCCGAGCGCGGCGTGGACGTCTCCCGGCTGCGCATCTCCGGCGACGCGCACCTGATCATGCCGCACCACCGGGCGCTGGACCGGGTGGTCGAGCGCTACCTCGGCTCGGCCCGGATCGGCACCACCGGCCGGGGCATCGGCCCGGCGTACGGCGACAAGGTCGCCCGGATGGGCATCCGGCTCCAGGACCTGCTCGACCCGGGCATCCTGCGCAAGAAGCTGGAACTCGCGCTGCGTGAGAAGAACCAGCTGCTGTTCAAGATCTACAACCGCAAGGCGATCGACGTCGACGCGACGATCGAGGAGTACCTCCAGTACGCGGAGCGGCTCAAGCCGTACATCGCGGAGACCCGGGTGATGCTCTGGGACGCGCTCGACCGCGGCGAGACCGTGCTGCTGGAGGGCGCCCAGGCCACCATGCTCGACATGGACCACGGCACCTACCCCTTCGTGACCTCGTCGAACCCGACGGCCGGTGGGGCGTGCGTGGGCGCGGGCATCCCGCCGACGGCGATCAACCGGGTGATCGCGGTGAGCAAGGCGTACACCACCCGGGTCGGTTCCGGGCCGTTCCCGACTGAGTTGTTCGACGACAACGGCCAGCACCTGCGCAAGATCGGCCACGAGTACGGCACCACGACCGGCCGGGAGCGCCGCTGCGGCTGGTTCGATGCCGTCGTCGCCCGGTACGCCTGCCGCCTCAACGGCGTCACCGACCTGGTGGTCACCAAGCTGGACGTGCTCACCGGCATGGCGAAGGTGCCGATCTGCGTCGGGTACGAGATCAACGGCGAGCGCTTCGACGACATGCCGATGACCCAGACCGACTTCCACCACGCCAAGCCGATCTACGAAGAGCTCGACGGCTGGTGGGAGGACATCACCAAGGCCAGAACCGAGGAAGACCTCCCGGAGAACGCCCGCCGCTACATCGCCAGAATCGAAGAGATCACCGGCACCCGCGTCAGCGTCGTCGGAGTAGGCCCCGGCCGCGAAGAAAACGTAGTCCGCCACCCCCTCCTCCCCTAACCCCCTCCCTCCCCACCGTTTCCGCCTCGCCTCGGTGATCAAGAAGTTTGCGTCGGGATCCGGCCCGAACCTGACGCAAACTTCTTGATCACCGGCACAGGTCGGGGCGGTTGTCCACAGGGTTGGGGTGGTTGTCCACAGGGGTCGCCGGTGGGGGTGGGTGGGGGGCAGGCTGAGTGGGTGGGTGAGTTCGGCGCGCTGCGGCACGACGGGGTGGTGACCGTCGCCC
This sequence comes from Micromonospora sp. A200, assembly GCF_029893845.1. Lineage (NCBI taxonomy): Bacteria > Bacillati > Actinomycetota > Actinomycetes > Micromonosporales > Micromonosporaceae > Micromonospora > Micromonospora sp. A200. The sequence goes on from NZ_JARXXY010000034.1 coordinate 14,130, forward strand.
AGGCGTTGGCCGCCGGTTACAGCCGGGATCAGATTCGGCACCTGTGCCGGTCAGGTCGGTGGCTGCGGGTGGCGCGTGGGTGCTTCGTGCCGGCATCCGAGGTGAGCGGGGATGCGCTGCGCCGCGCCCGCATCCGGGCGGCGGTCACGAGTCTCGGTGCCGGCGCGTTCGTCGTGCTCGACACCGCTGCCGAGTTGCACCGCATCGGCGGCCTCAGGCCGACCTCGGCCATCCACGTCTCGGTGCCGGTGGACCGCCCGCGCCCCCAGCGTCCCACCGACCCGGCTCTGGTGGTGCACCAGTTGACCGTCGACCGAGGCGACACCTGCCGGGTCGCCGGAGTGCCCGCCACCACCCCGCTTCGGACGCTCGCCGACGTCATCCTCCGGGCGGACCGCTATGCCGCCGTGAGCGCACTGGACTCCGGGCTGCACCGGCAGCTCGTCACCGGTGCCGACCTCTTGTCGATCCCCGCTCTGATCGCGAGTCGTCGGGGCGCCGTCGCGGCCAGGAGCCACTTGGCGGAGGCGGACGGACGGGCGCAGTCGCCGCTGGAGACGCGAACCCGGCTGCGGTGTGTCGACGGCGGGGTCCCGCCCGACGCGCTCCAGTTGGAGGTACGCGACCACGACGGCTACCTGCTCGGTATCGGCGACCTCGGCTGGCGGGCCGCACGCCTGATCGCCGAGGCGGACGGCCACGACCCGCACTGCACACCGCAGGCGGTCTACGAGGACCGGACGAGGCAGAACCGCCTGATCAACGCCGGTTGGCGGCTCCTTCGCTTCACCTGGTCCGACACCCTCCGCCCCGACTACATCCCGTACACCGTGAAGGCCGCCCTCCGCGCCCCTTGACCCACCCCCACCCACCGGCCCGGCCGCCCCGGCATTCGTAGTTGACCAAGAAGTTTTGGTCTCGGAAGGGCCGTATTGAGACGCAAACTTCTTGATCAACAGGGGTGGGGGTGAGGGTCGGTAGGATCGCCGGCGTGCGGGTTCTTCTTGTGGGTGGTGGGGGGCGGGAGCATGCTCTCGCGCTGGGGCTGGTCGGTGACCCGAGCGTTGCGGGGGTGATCGCGGCGCCGGGGAATCCGGGGATCGCCGGCATCGCCGAGCTGCGCGACGTGGCGGCCGCGGATCCGGGGGCGGTGGCGGCGCTCGCGGTCGAGGTGCAGGCTGACCTGGTGGTGATCGGGCCGGAGGCGCCGCTGGTCGCCGGGGTCGCGGACGCGGTGCGGGCCAAGGGCATCGCGGCGTTCGGGCCGTCGGCCGAGGCGGCCCGGCTGGAGGGTTCCAAGACCTTCGCCAAGGAGATCATGACGGCGGCCGGCGTGCCGACCGCGCGTGCCCACACCTGCACGGACGCCGAGAGCACCGCCCGGGCCCTGGACGAGTTCGGTGCGCCGTACGTGGTGAAGAACGACGGGCTGGCCGCCGGCAAGGGCGTCGTCGTCACCGAGGACCGGGACGCCGCGTTGAAGCACGCGCAGGAGTGCGGCCGGGTCGTGGTCGAGGAGTACCTCGCCGGGCCCGAGGTCTCGCTCTTCGTGGTCACCGACGGCGAGGCGGCGCTGCCGTTGCTCCCGGCGCAGGACTTCAAGCGGGTCGGCGACGGCGACAGCGGCCCGAACACCGGCGGCATGGGCGCGTACGCGCCGCTGCCCTGGGCACCGCCCGGCCTGGTCGACGAGGTGATGCGCGACGTCGTGCACCCGACGCTGGCGGAGATGCGCCGCCGGGGCACCCCGTTCGCCGGGCTGCTCTACGTGGGCCTGGCGCTGACCGCCGCCGGCCCTCGGGTGATCGAGTTCAACGCCCGCTTCGGCGACCCGGAGACCCAGGTGGTCCTCGCCCTGCTGGAGACCCCGCTGGCCGGGCTGCTGCACGCCGCGGCCACCGGCACGCTGGCCGCGCACCCGCCGCTGCGCTGGCGCGACGGCGCCGCCGTCACGGTCGTGGTCGCCGCCGACGGCTACCCCGCGTCCCCGCGTACCGGTGATGTGATCACCGGCGCGGACCGCGCCGGGATCATCCACGCCGGCATCCGCCGGGCCGCGGACGGCGCGTTGCTCTCCGCCGGGGGCCGGGTCCTCTGCGGTACGGCCACCGGCCCGGACCTCGCCGCCGCGCGGGACGCCGCCTACGCCCTGGTGCGCGGCGTCGAGCTGGCCGGCTCGCATCACCGCACCGACATCGCCGCCGCCGCGGTCGAGGGCCGGATCGCCGTTCCGGGCTGACCGGGCAACCTCCGGCACCGTCGCCTCCGTTTGAACGGTGAGGTGAGGAGGTGGCGGGATTGCCTGCCGACATCGAGGGCTACCGCGAGTACGTCGCGGCGCGGCTGGAACCGCTGCGCCGCACGGCGTACCTGCTCTGCGGCGACTGGCACACGGCCGACGACCTGGTGTCGACGGCGCTGGTCAGGTTGCTGCGGCACTGGCGGCGGGTGTCCGCCATGGACAGTCCGGACGCGTACGTCCGGCGTACCCTGCTGCGGGTCTGGCTGGACGAGCGCCGCCGGCCGTGGCGGCGGGAGGCCGCCTGGGCGCAGGTGCCGGACAGCGCGGTCCGCGCGACCACCGACGGTACGGCCGATCGCCTGACCATCCTCGCCCTCGTCGCCGAGTTGCCGCCGCGCCGCCGCGCGGTGCTCGTGCTGCGTTACTTCTGCGACCTGTCGGTCGAGGACACCGCCCGCGAGCTGGGCTGCACCCCGGGGACCGTGAAGAGCCAGTCCGCGCGGGCGATCGAGGCGTTGCGGGGCCGCCTCGTCACCGCACCGACCAGTCGGGAGGCACGTACCGATGGATGAGATCTCGCACGAGCTGCGCCTCGCGGTGGCCGACGCGCCACCCAGCCGGATCGACGTCGACCAGCTGATCCGGGTCGAGCGGCAGCGTCGTCGGCACCGGACCTGGGTGTGGAGCGGTACCGGGGTGGCGGCGGCCGTTGCCGCGGCGGTCGTGACACCGGCGCTGATCGCCGGGGGACCGGCGCCCCGGACGGCGGTGCCTCCGGCGATCGGCTCACCCACCGCCAGCCCCACCGCCGAAGTGCGGCTCTGCACCGGCGTGACGCCGAAGCCCAGCGGGCCGCAGCCGCCGCTGCAGTCGCACGCCACGGTGCGCGACCGCCCGACGGAGGAACCCGCCGCCGGGGTGGCCCGCCTGACCGCGGCGCTGCGGGACGGACTGCGCAACCGGCTGCCCGCCGACGTGCGGATCGACCCGGGGCAGAAGGGCTGCGCCGAGCCGCAGTTCCAGTACCACCCGAGCTACCGGGAATACGTCGTGGGCGGCACGGTCCGGCGGGGGAAGGACTCGGGCTTGTTCCTGCTCCGGGTGGCCCCCACCCCACGCGACGAGGCTGTCCCGAACTGCGCCCAGGCGCCCGACCCGGAGAACTGCGAGGTCGTCCGCTATCCCGACGGCTCGGTGGCCCTGCACAGCACGATGCCGGCGGAACGGCGGCATCGGCAACTGTCGGTCCTGCTGCTGCGGCCGGACGGCACCTCGGTGCTGGCCATCACCAACAACGGCGTCGACAACAGCGTGGAGACCGCGAAGACCGCCGACACGCCGCTGCTCACCCTGGACCAGCTCGCGACCGTCGCTCGGATGCCGGGGCTGACCCTCTACCCGTGAGCGTCCCGGGGGTCGCGCCGATCGCGCGGCCCCCGGCGCGGCGCTCAGCGCAACCGGCCGGTCAGCCGTAGTAGCGGCGCAGTTCCCGGCTCAGCACCTTGCCGGTGGCGTTGCGCGGCAGGTACTTCACGAAGATCACGTCCCGGGGTACGGAGAACCGGGCCAGGTAGTGCCGGACGTACTCGCGGACCGCCTCGGGGTCGAGCACCTCGCCGGGGTGCAGGCCGAGGAAGGCGGCGAGCCGCTGCCCGTACTCCGGGTCGGGTACGCCGATCACGGCGGCCTCCCGGACCTGGGGGAGCCGGGCCAGCAGATCCTCCACCTCGGACGGGAAGACGTTCTCCCCACCGGAGACGATCATGTCGTCGGCGCGGCCGTCGACGAAGAGCAGGCCGTCGGCGTTGATCCGGCCGAGGTCGCCGGTGTCCAGCAGCCCGTCGTGGGTCTCCCGCCGCGCCCCCGAGGTGTAACCCTCGAAGAGCATCTCGTTGCCCACGAAGATCCGCCCGACCCGCCCGTCGGGCACCGGCTGGCCGTCGTCGTCCAGGATCTCCAGTCGGGTGCCGTGCGGTGGCCGGCCGGCGGTGGTGGGCGCCTCGCGCAGGTCGGCGGGGCCGGCGATGGAGGCCCAGGAGACCTCCGTCGAGCCGTACAGGTTGTAGATCACATCGCCGTAGACGTCCATGAACCGCGGCGCCAGCCCGCCGGGCAGTGCCGAGCCGCTGACCGCGACCACCTTCAGCGGCGGCCGCGGGTCCGGCGGCGGCACGTCGAGTAGTCGCTGCACCATCACGGGTACGGCGAAGAGCGCCTGGCACTGGTGGGCCACCAGCGCGGCCAGCGTGGCGGCCGGCTCGAACCGGCGGTGCAGCACGATCGTGGCGCGCAGCGCGAAGGCGAACTGGAGGGCGGCGTACCCCCAGGTGTGGAAGAGCGGCGCGGCGATCATCACGGTGTCCCGGGTGTGCAGCGGGATTCGGTCGATGATGGACACCAGCGGGCCGAAGCCGTTGGGAGTGGGTCGACGGGCACCCTTGGGCGCGCCGGTGGTGCCGGAGGTGAGCACGATCGTCCGGCCGTCGCGCTCGGGCGGTTGCAGGTCGCCGCGAAGCGCGCCGGCGATCAGCTCTTCGAGGCCGCGCTCGTCCACCCGGTGCACCTCGGCGGGAAGGCCGAGGATCCGGTCGGCGAACTCGTCGTCGTGGACCAGCACCCGTAGCCGCTGTTCCTCGGTCACGGTGGCCAGTTGAGCGGCGGAGAGGCCACTGTTGACCAGCACCGCGTCGGCGCCGAGCACGGTGGCGGCGACGACCGCCTCGATCAGCCCGTGGTGGTTGCGGCAGAGCACCCCGACCCGGTCGCCGGCCTGTACGCCGAGCCCGGTCCGCATCGCCCGGGCCAGCCGCTCGGCCCGGTCGAGCAGCTCCTGGTAGGTCAGTTCGGCGCCCTGCTCGTCGATGACGGCGGTCCGGCCCGGGTCGCGGGCGGCGGCCTGCCGCAGCTCGCCGGCGAGGCTCCAACCCCACTTGCGCAGCGCCTGGAGCTGGGAGGCGACCCGGATCGGCCGGCCCGGGGTGAGCAGCCCCCGCCGGGTCAGCGTGGCCACGACGAACGGCAGGTCCATGCGGCGCCTCCTTCTCCGGGGGGGTGAGCGTGAAGGGCCCCCGCAGGGGCCCTTCAGCCGGACGTCACCTTTCGATCATGCACCGGATGCCTGCCGGAGCCCAACCGGTGCGAGCAGTTGCCACCTGGTGGACACCCGGCAGTGGCGGACGCCACCACCGAGGGTGACGGGTCAGCGGATCTGCATGCCGGAGATCGCGCGGGAGATGACCAGCCGCTGGATCTCCGAGGTGCCCTCGAAGATGGTGTAGATCTTGGCGTCCCGGTACCACCGCTCGACCGGGTGGTCGCGCAGGAAGCCCGCGCCGCCGAGCAGCTGCACCGCCCTGTCGGTCACCGCGACGGCCACCTCGCCCGCCTTGAGCTTGGACATCGAGCCCTCGCCGGCGGTGAAGGGGCGGTTGTTGCGGCCCATCCAGGAGGCCCGCCAGACCAGCAGCCGGGCGGCGTCGATCTCCATCTTCATGTCGGCCAGCGCGAACGCGACCGCCTGGTTCTCGATGATCGGCCGTCCGAACTGGACTCTCTCCTTCGCGTAGTCCAGGGCGTACTCGTAGGCGGCCCGGGCCACGCCGAGCGCCTGCGCGCCGACGGTGGGCCGGGACAGCTCGAAGGTGCGCATCGCGGCCTGGCCGGAGGCCTTCCGGCCGGAGCGGGCCCGGTCGAGTCGTTCCAGCAGGGCATCCCGGCCGCCGAGCAGGCAGCGCCCGGGCACGCGTACGTCGTCCAGGAAGACGTCGGCGGTGTGCGACGCGCGCAGCCCCAGCTTGCGCAGCTTGCGGGTCGCGTTCAGCCCGGCGGTCCCCGGCGGTACGACGAACGCCGCCTGCCCCCGCGAGCCCAGCTCCGGCTCGACCGAGGCGGTGACCACGTGCACCCCGGCGATCCCGCCGTTGGTGGCGTACGCCTTCTGCCCGCGCAGCACCCACTCGTCGGTGGCCTCGTCGTAGACCGCCCGGGTACGCATCGCGCCGACGTCGGAGCCGGCCTCCGGCTCGCTGGTGCAGAACGCCGCGACGGCGGGCTGGTCGACGTCGCCGAAGCACTGCGGCACCCACTCGACCATCTGATCGGGGGTGCCCGCGCCGTAGATGGCGGCGACCGCGAGGCCGGTGCCGAAGATGCTCAGGCCGATGCCCGCGTCACCCCAGAAGAGTTCCTCGCTGGCGATCGGCAGGGAGAGGCCGGTGGGGTCGGCCCAGCAGGTGGCGAGGAACTCGAAGCCGTAGAGGCCGACCTTCGCCGCTTCCTGGATGATCGGCCAGGGAGTCTCCTCCCGGGCGTCCCACTCGGCCGCGGCCGGGCGCACGACCTCGGCGGCGAAGCCGTGCACCCAGTCGCGTAGATCCCGCTGTTCCTCGTTCAGGTCGAGCGAGAACTCGCCCATGTCAGGCCTTGGGGATGTCGAACAGGTTGGCGATGTTCGCCGCGAGGCCCAGGTCGCCCTTGGCCTTGAGCTTGCCGGTCATGAACATCATCACCGGGTTGGCGCCACCGGAGACGATCTTCAGGAACTCGACCGGGCCCATGGTGAGGCTGAGCTTCGGGTCGTGCTGCGGGGTCTCGTGGACGTGGCAGGTGCCGTCGGCGATGGCGACCTCGTAGGTGTCGGTGCCGCCGTCGGGCCGGCCGGTGATGTTCCAGTGGATGGCCGCGTTGGTGGAGCCGGCCCGGTCCGCGCGGAACAGCTGCGGCATCCGGGCGAAGACCTCGCTGAGGATCTTGCCGCGCAGGTCGCCGGACATCACCTCGGCGATCTTGTCCTCGGGGGTGGACTTGACCAGCTGCGCGAACTCCTTGGGGCCGACGTTGGCGAAGTTGGCCGGGTCGAAGTCAGTCATGGGGGAATGCACCTCTCGGGCGGGCCGACTTTGGTTACTCGGGCGTAACCTTACGCACGAGTAGGTATGCTCGCAAGGTGTCCAGCACACCCACGTTCAAGCGCCTCCCGCGGGCCGTACGCGAGCAGCAGATGCTCGACGCGGCGGTCAAGGTCTTCTCCCGGCGCGGCTTCCACGCCGCCAGCATGGACGAGATCGCCGAGGACGCCGGCATCTCCAAGCCGATGGTCTACGCCTACCTCGGCACCAAGGAGGAGCTCTTCGTCGCCTGCCTGCACCGCGAGGGCACCCGGATGATGGAGGCGATCGCCGGGGCCGCCGCCCCGGACCTGCCCGCCGACGAGCGGCTCTGGCGGGGGCTGCGCGCCTTCTTCGGCTTCGTCGGGGCGCACCGGGACGGCTGGGCGGTGCTCTACCGGCAGGCCCGGGGCTCGCAGCCGTTCGCCGCGGAGTTGGCCACGATGCGCGCCCGGCTGGTCGAGGTGGTCGCCGGGATGCTCGACCACGCGCTGCGCGCCGACGGGCGCGAGGTGGGCGAGACCGAGCTGGAGGTCGTCGCGTACGCCCTGGTCGGCGCGACCGAGTCGCTGGCCGACTGGCTCGCCGACCACCCCGAGGCCGACCCGGAGAAGACCGCCACCCGGATGATGAACGTCGCCTGGCTCGGCGCCGGCCAACTGCTGCGCGGCGCCACCTGGCGACCCCCGGCGGCCTGACGGCCACGCCCCGACTCCCGATTACGGGCGGCGCGAGGGAGCGACGGTCAGCGGCGGGCGACGGCGCGGCGGTCGGCGCGGCGGTGGGCGCGGCGGCGCAGCCAACGGGCCGACTCGACCAGCCCGGTGACGGCGAGGGAGAGGCCGACGCCGGCCAGCAGGGCCTTGACCGGGTCGCGCTCGAAGGCCAGGCCGCCGAAGTAGCCCAGCAGGGCGCAGTAGGTCCCCCAGGTGCCGGCCGCGAAGGCGTCGAAGAGCAGGAAGCAGCGCAGCGGGTAGCGGACCGCGCCCATGGTCAGGGTGACCGCGGTGCGGCCACCGGGCACGTACCGGGAGGTCATCAGGATCATCCCGCCGCGCCGGTCCACGGCCCGGCGGGCCCACTCGGAGCCGGTCCGGCGGCGGCTCTCCGCCGGGAGCCGGGCCAGCCGGTGCGCGCCGCCACCCCGGCCGATGCCGTAGGAGATGTGGTCACCGACGAGCGCCCCGAGCGCGGCGGTCGCGATCACCGCCACGATGTTCGGCTCACCGCCGGCGGCGAAGACCCCGGCGGTGATCACCACGGTCTCGCCGGGCACCGCCGGGAAGAACGCGTCGACCGCGGTGACCACGAGGATCACCAGGTACACCCACGGCGAGGTGACCGTGTGGTGGAGCAGGTCGAGCACGGACTCCATGCCCTCATGCTCCGGGCTCGACCACCGCCCCCGGGCCGAGTCGGCGGATCAGGCCACCGCCGACCGCCGCCGCGCACGCCCCGTCGTTCAGCGGACGGTGCCGACCAGGTGCGGACGGCCGGTCCGCGCGTCGTGCAGGGCGAAGTCCCAGGCCGGGGTGGCGCTGAACGCCACGGTGCCGGGCAGCGGCACCGGCAGCTTGAACGCCACGTCCACCGTGTACGCCTCCGGCAGCCGGCTCTCCAGCGCCGCCAGGCAGCGGGCCTTGCTCCACATCCCGTGGGCGATCGGGCGGGGGAAGCCGAGCAGCCGCGCCCCGAGCCGGGAGGTGTGGATCGGGTTGTGGTCGCCGGACACCCGGGCGTAGTCCGTACCGACCCGGGGCTCGACCCGCCAGCGGGCGGTGGCGGCCGGCGACGCGGGCCGCTCACCCCGCTCGCGCCGCCCACCGCCGCCGGGCGTGCGCTCCTTGCCCAGGTACGTCGAGACGCCGCGCCAGACCTCCTCGCCGCCGACCGACCCGATCAGGACGACGTCGACCTGCCGCCCCCGCTCGTGCGGCCGCAGGTTCTCCGCGTGGGTGACGAAGTCCAGCGTCTCGCCGGCCTCGATCGGGCGGTGCACGGTGATCCGGTTGCCCACGTGCACCACGCCGGTCAGCGCGATGGGGAACTCCGGCGTGGTCATCAGCCGCAGCGACAGCGGAAAACCCAGCACGTGCGGGTACGTCGCCGGCAGCCGGTCGGAGAGCCGGAACCCGCAGACCCGGTCGTAGTCGGCGAGGTGCGCACGGTCCACGGTGACGCCGGCGACGGCCAGCTCGACCTGCGGCGGGGCGTCCGGGCGGCGGGACCGGCCGATGACCGGTACCGCGTCGCGCAGCGCCCGCCGGTAGAGCGCGCCGGGTGCGGGCAGCCGGGGCAGCTCGACCCGCGCCCGTGCCGCCGGGGCGGCGTGCGCGGACAGATCCGTGGTCGCGTACGCCGACAGGTCGTGGGTGGCTTCCAGGCTCACGTCGTGCTCCGACGAGGCGGCCCGGACGGCGGCCAGGTCCGCCGCCGAGATCACCTCGGTCGGCCCGTCGATGAGGTCGTGGACGGAGAGGTTCTCCGCCGGGCCGTCCTCCGGCCGCTTCTTCCTTGCCATCACGCCCCCAGCAGACTCTGGCCGCAGACCCGGACCACGTTGCCGCTGACCGCGCCGGACGCCGACCAGGCCAGCCAGCCGATTGTCTCGGCCACGTCCACCGGCAGGCCGCCCTGCGACATGCTGTTCATCCGGCGGCCCGCCTCGCGCAGCGTCAGCGGGATACGCGCGGTCAGCCGGGTCTCGATGAACCCGGGGGCGACCGCGTTGACGCTGATCCCGCGCCCGCGCAGCGCCGGGGCCAGCGACTCGACCAGCCCGATCACGCCGGCCTTGCTGGTGGCGTAGTTGGTCTGGCCCCGGTTGCCGGCGATGCCGGCGATCGAGGAGACCGAGACGATCCGCCCGCCGGCCGGGATCAGGTCGCGGGCCAGCAGCACGTCGTTGATCCGCTCCTGGCTGGAGAGGTTGACGTCGAGCACCTGGTCCCAGCGGTCGGCGTCCATCCGGCCCAGCGTCTTGTCCCGGGTGATGCCGGCGTTGTGGATCACCACGTCGACCCGGCCGTGCCGGCCGGCGAGGTGCTCGGCGAGCCGGGTGGGAGCGTCCGGGGCGGTCAGGTCGAGCTGGACGGCGCTGCCGCCGATCTCGTTGGCCACCGCGGCCAGCTCGTCACCGGCCGCCGGGATGTCCAGTGCGACGACCTGCGCGCCGTCGCGGGCGAGCACCCGGGCCAGCGCCGCGCCGATGCCCCGCGCCGCCCCGGTGACGAGGACGACCTGCCCGTCGAGCGGGCGGTCCCAGTCCGCCGGCGGCTGGGCGGTGCCGGCGCCGACCCGGACCACCTGCCCCGAGACGTACGCGGACCGGCCCGAGAGGAGGAATCGGAGGGTCGATTCCAGGCTGGTGAGGGTGCCGGCTGAGAGGTCCGGGCCGTCCGAGGCGTTACCTGCCTCCTTCGTGACGTACACGAGCTGGGCGGTGACGCCGCGGCCGAACTCCTTGCCGATGCTGCGGGTCAGCCCCTCCAGGGCCCGCTGGGCGGTCGCCTCGCGCGGCGAGTCGCACTCCGCCGGCGGGGTGCCCAGCACGATCACCCGGCCGCTGGGCAGCAGCGTGCGGGCCTGCGGGTGGAAGAAGTCGTACAGCTGGCGCAGGCCGGTGGAGTCGGTGATGCCGGTGGCGTCGTACACCAGGGCACCGAAGCGCGCGGTGGCGTCGACGGCGGCGGGATCGCGCAGCTCGACGCCGGCGGCGGTCAGGATCTTGCCGACCGGCTCGGCGAGCCGGCCCCCGGTGGCCGTCCCGAGCAGCACCGGCCCTTCGACGATCGGGTCGCCGGGCGTGTGCCTGCGCAGTCGCGGCGGATCGGGCAGCCCGAGGCGCTTGACCAGCGCGCGGCCGGCCCCCGATTGGACGAAGCTCGCGTACCTGTCGGTCATAGGCGTAGCCTACTGGCCAGTAGGTTGTGGGCAAGTCCTGAAACGGAGGCGGGATCGTGCAGAGCATCCGGCGGGTCGCGGTCATCGGCGGCAACCGCATCCCCTTCGCCCGGTCCAACTCCCGCTACGCGAACGCGTCCAACGCGGACATGCTGGGCGCGGCGCTGGACGGGCTGGTGGCCCGGTTCGGGCTGGCCGGGCAGCGGGTCGGCGAGGTGGTCGCCGGCGCGGTGCTCAAGCACGCGAAGGACTTCAACCTGACCCGCGAGGTGGTGCTCGGCTCGACGCTCGACCCGCACACCCCGGCTTACGACATCCAGCAGGCCTGCGGCACCGGCCTGGAGGCGGCCATCCTGGTCGCCAACAAGATCGCCCTCGGCCAGATCGAGGTGGGCATCGCCGGCGGCGTCGACACCACCTCCGACGCGCCGCTCGCGGTCAACGAGGACATGCGCCGCACGCTGCTCAAGCTCAACTCCGCCCGCACCCTCGGCGAGCGGTTGAAGATCGCCGCCAAGCTGCGGCCGCACCAGCCGTTCAAGCCGGAGATCCCGCGCAACGCCGAGCCGCGTACCGGGCTGTCGATGGGTGAGCACGCTGCGCAGACGGCGGTGCGCTGGCAGATCGACCGGCAGGCGCAGGACGAGCTGGCGCTCCGCTCGCACCAGCGGCTCGCCGCCGCGTACGACAAGGGCTTCTTCGACGACCTGATCACGCCGTACCTGGGGCTGACCCGGGACCAGAACCTCCGCCCGGACACCACCCTGGAGAAGCTGGGCTCGCTCAAGCCGGTCTTCGGCGCCAAGGGCCCGGACGCCGACCAGGCGACCATGACCGCGGGCAACTCCTCCCCGCTCACCGACGGCGCGTCGGCGGTGCTGCTCGCGTCGAAGGAGTGGGCCCGGGAGCACCACCTGCCGGTGCTGGCCTGGTTCTCCTGGTCCGAGGTTGCCGCCGTCGACTTCGTGCACGGCGACGAGGGGCTGCTGATGGCCCCCGCGTACGCGGTGCCCCGGATGCTCGCCCGGGCCGGGCTGACGCTGCAGGACTTCGACTACTACGAGATCCACGAGGCGTTCGCCTCGCAGGTGCTGGCCACCCTCGCCGCCTGGGAGTCGCCGGAGTTCTGCAAGGACCGGCTGGGCCTGGACGCCCCGCTCGGATCCATCGACCGCGACAAGCTCAACGTCAACGGCTCCTCGCTGGCCGCCGGGCACCCGTTCGCCGCCACCGGCGGCCGGATCGTCGCCACCCTGGCGAAGCTGCTCGCCGAGAGGGGGAGCGGCCGGGGGCTGATCTCCATCTGCGCGGCGGGCGGGCAGGGCGTCACCGCGATCCTGGAGCGCTGACCGTTCCGCGTGGCTACCCGCTCGTCCACGGGACGAGCGGGTAGCGGTCCCCCTTTCGGCGGCAAAGGGCACAAAGCCTCACATTCTCGCCCCGCTCTCCCGACGATGAAGGCGTTGACCGTCCTTCACCGGGAGGTTCGTCGTGGACCGCAGACGCTGGCTGCTCGCCCTGCTCTCCGGCGCGGCGCTGATCCTCTTCCCCGGGCCCGCCGATCAGGCCGCCGCGCCCGACGTGGTCGCGCGGGCCGGCACCCACCCCGACGACGGCGCACCGGAAGCGGGCGACGCCGGCGGCCGGCCCGGCGACCCGCCTGGTGTCCGCCCCGGCGCCGACCAACCGCAGCCGCCGGCCGGGCCGAGCCTCTGCCGTCCCGGCCTGCCACCGAGCGCGCCGCCGACCACCCGGTACCTCGACGACAACCCGCTGCTCGGCCCCGCCCGGTTGCCCACCGCGTCGCCGCTCGGGCCGCTGCTCGCCGGCTACCAGCGCTTCGGCGGGCTGACCGAGAGCCGGTTCCTGGCCCGGTACACCACCGGCACCCCCGCCGGGTACGTCTTCCCGCCGGCCAACGGCTTCGTCGTCGCGCCGGACGGCACGCCGCTCAAGACCCGCCAGACCCTGCTGGCCGGGTACCGCCTGGACCGCTTCGGCTTCGCCGGCGGCGTGTTCCTGGCCCCGCTCGGCACCCCGGTCAGCGCCCGCTCCCTGGCGCCGCAGAGCCTCGACACGCCGCCACTTCCCGCACCGCGGCCGGCGCTTCCGTCGGCCGCGCCGCTGGCGAACTACCACACCTACTGCGTGCTCAAGCCGTTCGACGTCGACTCCGGCCCGACCGCGCCGTGGTTCGCGCAGCCCGGCCTGGGCACCCAGTTCCAGCTGAACCCGGCCTACCTGCCGCAGGCCGGTGTGAACCTGACCGTGCAGTGGCTGGTCGACCACCGGTTCCTGGTGGAGGAGTCTCTGGCCGGCGGGGAGTGCGTGACCGACAGCGTGCCCCGGCGGGGTGGCGCGGGTGGCGGCGTTCCCGCCGTACACGTCTGCTGACCCGGCGGGCGGTCACCGCAGCGGCGACCGCCGGAGCGGCCGGTGCGGAGCGGGAGGTCGGGAGTGGATCGACACGAGGTGCGCAACGCCCTGCTGGCGACGGGACTGTCGCCGGACGCCTTCGAGCTGGAGGGGGTGCACGAGCACGTGCCGGTGCCGCCCGACTTCTGGTTCCTGCGCCGGTCGGCTGGTGGGCGCTGGGAGATCGGCCTGTACGAGCGCGGGACGCGGGACGTGCGGCAGGTCTTCGACACCGAGGAGGAGGCGTGCGCGGGACTGTGGCGGGCGCTCACCGGCCGCCCCGCGTGACGCGAATGGGGCTGCGCGGGAATCAGTGGCGGACGTGCGAGAAGGGCCTGATGCCCGATTGGTGCGCGAACAGCCGTAATCGCGAGCTGGTAGACCTTTGCTCTGGTCTGGATAGGGTGGCAGGGCCTCAAGCGGACAAAAAAACGGCCCCTTGCGGGGCCGTTCCTGCCGTATCTCTCGGCGTCGTATGAGACAACCATACACCCTCGTGGCTGTGAAGGAGTGGACGTGGCCACGGTCGCTGCCTACATCGACGGCTTCAACCTGTACTACGGGATGAAGAACAAGTACGGCCGCAAGCACCTGTGGCTGGACGTCGTAGAGCTTGTTCGTCAACTGCGACCGAAGGACCAGGTGGGGGTGGTTCGGTACTTCTCGGCCATCGTGAAGAACGAACCAGCGGCGGCGCAGAACCAGCTGGACTACATCGAGGCCATGAAGGCGCGCAACGGCCCCCTGCTCGACGTGCATCTGGGCCGCTTCAAGGACCGCACCATCCGGAACTGTCACCGCTGTGGTCAGCCCTACATGTGCAAGTGCGGTCGGCTGTACCGGAGTTATGAGGAGAAGGAGACCGACGTGGCGCTCGGGGCCATGATGGTTGCCGACGCGGCGCTCGAGGTCGCCGACACGACACTTCTGGTGAGCGCCGACACCGACCTCGTGCCCGCACTGGTGGCAGTCCGGCGGGTGAAGCCTTCGCAGCGGATCTACCTGGCCATGCCGCCGGGGAGCGGCGGGGCGGCCCGCCACAGGGCCAGCGTGGGCGATCTCGGCTTCTTCTCGATCAACGAGCCTGCCCTACGAAACGCTCAGATGCCCGCCCTCGTGGCGGATCGCGGGACCGGGCTGTCCTACCGCCGACCCGTGAAGTGGGCCTAGCCACCCGCCCGACGTGGCCAGCGCCTGTGCGTGCGAGAGAATGAGGCACGTGACGACGATCCCGAACGTGCTCGCCAACCGGTACGCCTCACCCGAGCTGGTCGCCCTCTGGTCACCGGAGGAGAAGGTACGGCTGGAGCGTCGGCTCTGGCTCGCCGTACTGAAGGCCCAGCGCGACCTCGGCGTGGCCGTGCCGGACGGGGTGGTCGAGGCGTACGAGCGGGTGGTCGACGACGTCGACCTGGCCTCGATCGCCGAGCGGGAGCGGGTCACCCGGCACGACGTGAAGGCCCGGATCGAGGAGTTCAGCGCGCTCGCCGGGCACGAGCACGTGCACAAGGGGATGACCTCCCGGGACCTCACCGAGAACGTCGAGCAGCTCCAGGTGCGCCGCTCGCTGGAGCTGATCCGGGACCGCGTCGTCGCCGCCCTGGCCCGGCTGGCCTGGCTCGCCCACGAACACTCCGGACTGGTGATGACCGGGCGCTCGCACAACGTCGCCGCGCAGGCCACCACGCTGGGCAAGCGCTTCGCGTCGGCCGCCGAGGAGCTGCTGATCGCGTACGAGCGGCTGGAAGACCTGATCAACTGGTACCCGTTGCGCGGGATCAAGGGCCCGGTCGGCACCGCCGCCGACCAGCTCGACCTCTTCGACGGCGACGCGGAGAAGGTGGCCGAGCTGGAGCGCCGGGTGGCCGGGCACCTCGGGTTCAACCGGGTGCTGGACAGCGTCGGGCAGGTCTACCCGCGCTCGATCGACGTGGCGGTGCTCGCGGCGCTCTCCCAGGTCGCCGCCGCGCCGTCCTCGCTGGCCACCACGATCCGGCTGATGGTCGGCCAGGAACTGGTCACCGAGGGCTTCAAGCCCGGCCAGGTCGGCTCCAGCGCGATGCCGCACAAGATGAACACCCGCTCGTCGGAGCGGGTGAACGGCTTCGCCGTGATCATCCGGGGCTACCTGTCGATGGTCGGCGAGCTGGCCGGCGACCAGTGGAACGAGGGGGACGTCTCCTGCTCGGTGGTCCGCCGGGTCGCCCTGCCGGACGCGTTCTTCGCCGCCGACGGGCTGTTCCAGACCTTCCTCACCGTGCTGGACGAGTTCGGGGCGTACCCGGCGGTGATCAACCGGGAGCTGGAGCGGTTCCTGCCCTTCCTGGCCACCACCAAGATCCTGGTGGCGGCGGTACGCCGGGGCGTCGGCCGCGAGGTCGCCCACAAGGTGATCAAGGAACACGCGGTCGCCGTGGCGCTCGCCATGCGGGAGAAGGGCGCCGCCGAGAACGACCTCTTCGACCGCCTCGCCGCCGACGGCCGCCTCGGCCTGAGCCGGGCCGAGATCGACGCCCTGGTCGCCGACCCCACCACCTTCACCGGCGCCGCCCAGGCCCAGGTCGACGCGGTCACCAAGCGCATCACCGCGGTCGTGACGGCCCACCCCGAGGCCGCCACCTACTCCCCGCCGCCCATCCTCTGACCCTCGGCGGTCGCCTCCGTTTGCGGCGTGTCGCGGTGTCATCCGGCCGGGACTCCGCGACACGCCGCGAACGGAGTGGATCAGGCGCGGCGTCGCCGGCCCAGGGTCAGGAGTTGCGGGTGGGGGTGTCGGCGGCGGAGGAGAGGTTCGGGGCGCTCGCCGGCTCCGCGATGCCGCCGGGGGCCTCGGTGAAGCCGGGCTCCTGGGCGGTCTCCGCCGCGACCAGCGGCTGGTCGCTCGGCATGACGTCGGGCACCTTGGGTACGACGATCACCGCCGTGCCGTACGCGCAGATCTCCATCCACATCTCGCCGCAGTCGCGGCTGTCGAAGCGCATCCCCACCACGGCGTTCGCGCCGAGCCGGAGCGCCTCCTCGCCGAGCCGGGCCACCGAGTCGGTCCGCCACCGGGTGAGGTTGTCCGGCGCCATCGGGTCGTACGCGCCACCGCGCAGGTTCTTGACCCCCTCGCGGTACGGGTTGCGCGTCCGGGCCATCGATGAGACCACTTCGCCGAGGATCTGGCGGATCTCGTAGCCAGGCAGTTGATCCGTCGTCACGACCAGCACGGTTCCGATGCTGTCAGTCCGCGCCCGGGCCGTTCGCGAGCCGTGTTCACCTGATCGGATGCTGCAAAACGAGGCGGCGCGGACGGCGGGCGCTCGGCCGGCCATCCGCGCCGCCACGGCGCTAACCGTCAGACACCGGAAACCGAGGTGATCCAGGCCCGGTTGTACGCGACGCTGCCGTAGTTCTGGATGCTCACGCCGTCGGCGGTGGAGGCCACCCCGACCTGCCGGCCGTTGTAGAACTGCGGGCCGCCGGAGTCACCGCGCCAGGCGTTGCCGCTGATCTCGGTGCTGCGGATCGCCTGCCCGCCGTACGCGTCGGTCACGTTGTTGCTGGTCACCTGGACCGAGGCGGTCTTGAGCTGGCTGGAGGCCGAGCAGCCGCTGTAGCAGGTCATGCCCCAGCCGTAGATCGAGTTGGTGGAGCCGACCGGCGGGTTGCTGCTGGCCAGCGTCACCGCGCTGGTGGTGACCGGGCTGGACAGGCGCATCAGGGCGAGGTCGTAGCGGCTGTAGGTGGCGCTGACCGTGCGGGTGACACCGCCGGAGGAGCGGTAGACGCTGCCCACCCGGACGGACATCGAGCCGCTGATGCAGTGCCGGGCGGTGAGCACCCACTGCGCCGAGATCACGCTGCCGGAGCAGGTGAACGAGCCGTTGCTGAACACCGCCGCGGCCCACGGCGCGGAGGAGACGGTGTTGCCGCCGATGATCGGCTGGGGGCCGGCCGGGGCGGCGGTGGCGCCGGAGGCGGTGGCGAGGACGCCGGCGAGCGCGGTGGTCAGCACCGCGAGCAGGGGGCGGAGGCGCATGGGGGAACTCCTTGGTCGGGGGCCCGGGGTCGCCGGGTGGAGTCGGCCTCGGCGGGCGGGGGTGATCCGCCGGGGACGTCGAAAGCATCGACGTCTGCCGATGTAGGCTAGAGCCCGCGAGTCCCGTTCACAAGAGTTATATCGAGATTAACGGATGTGACGCCGCCGGCTCGGGGCCTGCTCGTCCGTGTTTGTCGGGAACCGGTCAGCCCTGGCGAACTCTTGCCGGGGAATTGCCTGGTCAGCGCGGTGGCGACGGCGGTCCATCGACGCAGCAGGCAACGAAACCGCATCGGCCCGGCAACGAACGCGCATCGGCCCTCCGCCGGGACGCGTCGTTATGTCGATCACTGCCTGAACTGCCCCCGGCCGGTGCGTCCGGACCGGAATCTGCCAGGTACGCTGGCTGCGCTCGCCCGTAGTGGGCCGGCACCCAACTGCGTACACAGTCAGGAGTGCCCAGTGCCTCGCGTCGTCGTCGACGTCATGCTCAAGCCCGAGATCCTCGATCCTCAGGGCCAGGCCGTCGCAAACGCGCTGCCGCGGCTCGGCGTCAGTGACGTCGCCTCTGTCCGGATCGGCAGGCGGATCGAGATCGAGTTCACCGGCGAACCGGACCTGGACCGGGCCCGCGAGATCGCCGACAAGCTGCTCGCCAACCCCGTCATCGAGGACTTCACCGTCCGGGTGGTCGAGGCGGACGAGACCGTGGACGCGCACCCGTGACCGCCCGCGTCGGTGTGGTGACCTTCCCCGGTTCGCTGGACGACGGGGACGCGGCCCGGGCCGTACGGATCGCCGGGGCCGAGCCGGTCCGGCTCTGGCACGGCGACGCGGAGCTGCACGGGGTGGACGCCGTCGTCCTCCCGGGTGGCTTCTCCTACGGCGACTACCTGCGCTGCGGCGCCATCGCCCGGTTCGCCCCGGTGATGGACCGGATCGTGGACGCGGCCCGGGGCGGCCTGCCGGTGCTCGGCATCTGCAACGGCTTCCAGATCCTCTGCGAGGCCCACCTGCTGCCCGGCGCGCTCACCCGCAACCAGCACCTGCACTTCCGTAACCGGGACCAGATCCTGCGCGTCGAGTCGACCGGCACCGCCTGGACGAACGCCTTCCAGGCCGGTCAGGAGATCCTGATCCCGGTCAAGAACGGCGAGGGCTGCTACGTCGCGGACACCGCGACCCTGGACGAGCTGGAGGGCGAGGGGCGCGTCGTCGCCCGCTACGTCGGCGGCAACCCCAACGGGTCGCAGCGCGACATCGCCGCGATCACCAACCCCGCCGGCAACGTGGTCGGCATCATGCCGCACCCCGAGCACGCGGTGGAGGCGCTCACCGGCCCCTCCCTGGACGGTCTCGGCTTCTTCACCTCGGTGCTCAAGCACCTGGTGGGGGCGCCGGCGTGACCGTGCGCGGCGGGATCATCGGTCGGCTCCCCCGCCCGACGGGCGGCCACGAGCGCAGCGAGGAGACGTCATGACCACCCATCCGGACCCGGTCGTACGGGAGACACCGGGCGCCTTCCCGGCCGCCCCGACTGAGCCGCGCGCGGCCACCGTGGTGCCGCAGGGCGGCCCGGCCGACGGGGGCCGGCACGCCGGCTCGGCGCCGGCCGCCGACTGGACCGCCGGCGTGGACACCGTGTCGCAGGCCGCCGGCACTCCCGAGGAGCTCCAGCCGTACGCCGAGCTGGGCCTGCGGGACGACGAGTACGACCGGATCCGGGACATCCTCGGCCGGCGCCCCACCCAGTCCGAGCTGGCCATGTACTCGATCATGTGGAGCGAGCACTGCTCCTACAAGTCGAGCAAGGTGCACCTGCGCCAGTTCGGCGAGAAGGCCCCGCCGAGCGACCGGCTGCTCGCCGGCATCGGTGAGAACGCCGGCGTCGTGCGGATCTCCGACGAGCTGGCGGTGACCTTCAAGGTCGAGTCGCACAACCACCCGAGCTTCGTCGAGCCGTACCAGGGCGCGGCGACCGGCGTCGGCGGCATCGTCCGGGACATCCTCGCCATGGGCGCCCGCCCGGTCGCCGTGATGGACCCCCTGCGCTTCGGCGCGGCCGACCACCCGGACACCGCCCGGGTGCTGCCCGGCGTGGTCGCCGGCGTCGGCGGCTACGGCAACTGCCTCGGCCTGCCCAACATCGGCGGCGAGCTGGTCTTCGACCCCTGCTACCAGGGCAACCCGCTGCTCAACGCGCTCTGCCTCGGCGTGCTGCCGGTCGACCGGCTGCAGAAGAAGGACGCCACCGGCCCGGGCAACATCGTGGTGCTGCTCGGCGCCAAGACCGGCCGGGACGGCATCGGCGGCGTGTCGGTGCTGGCCAGCGCCACCTTCGACGAGGGCAGCGAGCAGCGCCGCCCGTCCGTGCAGGTGGGTGACCCGTTCACCGAGAAGCTGCTGATCGAGGCCTGCCTGGAGCTGTACGACGCCGAGCTGGTCGTCGGCATCCAGGACCTGGGCGGCGCCGGCCTGACCTGCGCGCTCACCGAGACCGCCGCCTCCGCCGGCACCGGCATGCGGGTGTGGCTGGAGCGGGTGCCGCTGCGCGAGCCCTCGATGGAGCCGCACGAGATCCTGGCCAGCGAGTCCCAGGAGCGGATGCTGCTGGTCGTCGCCCCGGAGAAGCTGGAGGCGGTGCTCAAGACCGCCGACAAGTGGGGCGTGCTGGCCACCGCGATCGGCGAGGTCACCGCGCCGTCCCCGGACGGGCAGCCGGGCCGGCTGCTGGTCACCTGGAACGACCACGTGGTGGTCGACGTGCCGCCGGGCTCGCTGGTGGACGACGGCCCCGTCTACGCCCGCCCGATGCGCGAGCCGGCCGACCTGATCCTGCTCCAGGCCGACCGGGCCGAGACCCTGCCCCGGCCGAGCACGCCGGAGGCGCTGCGGGAGACCCTGCTCCGGATGATCGCGTCGCCGAACCTGGCCGACAAGACCTGGGTCACCGAGCAGTACGACCGGTACGTGCTGGGCAACACCGTGCTCGCCCAGCCGGAGGACTCCGGCGTGATCCGGATCGACGAGCGCACCGGCCTCGGGGTGGCCCTGTCGGTGGACGGCAACGGCCGGTACGCCCGCCTCGACCCGTACAACGGGACCAAGCTGGCGCTGGCCGAGGCGTACCGGAACGTGGCGGTGACCGGCGCGAAGCCGATCGCGGTGACCAACTGCCTCAACTTCGGCTCGCCGGAGGACCCGGGCGTGATGTGGCAGTTCGCCGAGGCCGTGCGCGGCCTGGCGGACGGCTGCCTCGAGCTGGGCATCCCGGTGACCGGCGGCAACGTCAGCTTCTACAACCAGACCGGCGCCGCCGCGATCCACCCGACCCCGGTGGTCGGCGTGCTCGGCGTGCTGGACAACGTCGCCGACCGGGTGCCGATGGGCTTCGCCCCGCGGGCCGGTGGCGACCACGACCAGCTCTTCCTGCTCGGTGACACGCACGTCGAGCTCTCCGGCTCGGAGTGGGCCTGGGTGACCCACGAGCACCTGGGCGGCATGCCGCCGCAGGTCGACCTGGCCCGCGAGCGGGTGCTGGCCGAGCTGATGGCCGAGGCGGCCCGGGTGGGTCTCCTCAGCTCCGCGCACGACCTCTCCGACGGTGGTCTCGCCCAGAGCCTGGTCGAGTCCTGCCTGCGGCGCGGGGTCGGCGCCCGGATCGCCGTGCCGGAGCGGTTCGCCGACGGTTCGCTGCCGTTCGTCTTCCTGTTCAGCGAGTCGGCCGGCCGGGTGCTGGTCTCGGTGCCGCGCGGTCGCGAGAAGGCGTTCACCGCCCTCTGCGGTGAGCGCGGTGTGCCGTGGGAGCTGATCGGCGTGACCGACCCGGCGGGCGGCGCCCTCGAGGTGCACGGCCAGTTCCGGATCGGCCTCGACGAGCTGCGCGAGGTGCACACCGCCACCCTGCCGCGGCTCTTCGGCGGCGCGGAGGCAGTGCAGGTCGAGGTCGAGGCGACCCGGACCGGCACCACCACCGTCGCGCCGGCCACCGCCGTGCAGCCGGTGGACGTGCCGACCGCCGCCGACACGGAGGCCGAGCGGGCCGAGGCCGACGAGGACGCGCGGCCGGAGCCGGCCGCCGCCGACGAGTCGCCCCAGCCCGAGGCCGGTGTCGCCGAAGGCACCGTCGCCGAACCCACCGCCGCCGAGGCGGCGGAGCGGGAGCGTCCGACCACGGAGGTCACCGCAGATGCGACGGCTCCCGGCGCTCCGGCGGCCCCGTCCGACCCGGGTGACGACGAGCAGCCCTCCGCGCCCGATAAGCGCTGAGGCATTGGCCGGGGCCGTCTACGCCCAACCCGGTGCCGGCGCCCGGTTCGACTGGGGGCTGACCGGGGCGGCCGAGCTCGGCCGGGTCTGTGCCGTGCTGGTGGTGGTGGACGTGCTCTCGTTCACCACCGCCGTCGAGGTGGCGGTCGGCCGGGGCATGCGGGTGCACCCGTTCCCCTGGGGTGAGCAGGCGGCGGACTTCGCGCGGCGGGTCGGCGCGGTCGCCGCGGTCGGCCGCCGGCAGACCACCCCGGAGCACCCGTGGTCGCTCTCGCCGGCGGCGTTGAGCACCGCGCCGGTCGTCACCGACCTGGTGCTGCCGTCGCCGAACGGCTCCGCCATCAGCGCCGCCGCCAGCGCCACCGGCCTGCCGGTGGTCGCGGCGTGCCTGCGCAACGCCCGCGCCGTCGGGCGTTGGCTGCGCCGCCAGGGGTACGGCTCGACCGACGCCCCGGTGGGCGTGGTCGCCGCCGGTGAACGCTGGCCGGACGGCTCGCTGCGCCCCTGCGTGGAGGACCAGCTGGGCGCGGCGAGTGTGCTGGACGCTCTCTCCGGCGTACCGGGTGGGCTCTCGGTGGAGGCGGCGATGGCGCTCGCCGCGCTGGCCAGCACCCCTGACGTTCCGGCGGCGGTGCGCGGGTGCGTCTCCGGCCGGGAGCTGATCGAGGGCGGCTTCGCCGACGACGTGGAGGTCGCCGTGCGGGTCGGCGTCTCCGAGGTGGTGCCGTTGCTGCGCCAGGGCGTCTTCTCCGCCGCCTGACCAGGCAAAGCGAAAGGTAAGGGCCGCCCGGTGCTCCGGGCGGCCCTTACACGTCGGTCCCTGCGGTCAGTCGTCCAGCCAGTCGAGGCGACGACCGCCGCGGTCCTGCTGCGGCGCCGCGTCCGGCCGCCCCCGACCCGCCTGGGCCTGGTCGCCGTAGTAGCCGCCGCCCTGCTGCTGGTCGTAGCCCCGGTCGTCGTACCCGGCGGTGCGCTGCTGCGGCGGGTCCTGGTCGTAGCCGCCCTGCTGGCCGTAGCCACCCTGGCCGGCGCCGTAGCCGCCGGCCGGCTGCTCGTAGCCGCCCTGCTGGTCGTACCCGCCCTGGCCGGCGCCGTAGCCGCCGCCCTGCTGGTCGTAGCCGCCCTGGGCAGCGCCGTAGCCGTTGTCGTAGCCCGGCTGCTGGCCGCCGGCGTCGTAGCCGCCGCCCGGCCCGCCGTAGCCGTTGCCGCCGCCGTAGCCGCCGGCCGGTTCCTGGCCCCGGCCGTACGGCGCCGTGTCCGGCTGGCCGTAGCCCTGGCCCTGGTCGGGCTGGTAGGTGCTGGTCGGGTAGGGGTCGGCCGCCGGGGCGTACGCGCCGGTGCTCTCCCCGGTGTACCGGCCGGTGGGCTCGTCGTAGCGCTCGCCGTAGCCGCCGCCCTGCTCCTGGCCGGCGTAGCCCGGGCCGCCGGCCGGAGCGCCGTAGTCCTGGCTGCCGTAGCCGCCGGCGGAGGCGGGAGCGTTGCCGTAGCCGCCGGCCGCCGCGCCGGCCGCGCCGTAACCGGCGTCGGCGGACGGGGCGCCGCCGTAGCCGCCACCCGAGGCGGGAGCGCCGCCGTAGCCGCCGCCGGAGGCGGGAGCGTTGCCGTAGCCGCCCTGCTGGCCGTATCCGCCCTGGGCGGGCTCGTCGCCGTAGCCGCTGCCGGCCCAGCCGCCCGCTGCGGCACCCGCGGCGCCGTACGGCTGCGGCGGAGCCCCGTACGGGTCCGGCGGGACGTCGTCCACGACCGGACGGTGCATCATCGTCGGCGCGTCGCTGAGCGAGGTGCCGCCGATCATGGTCGGGTCCGGCCCGGCCGCCCCGACCCGGTTGACCACGCGGGTCTGGTCGTCGGCCCCCCGGAACGCGCCCCGTGCGCCGGGAACCGCGCCCGCGGCGGCGGCGCCGGCCGGGGCGTCGTCGTCCTCCTCGTCGGCGTTCTTGCGCCGCATCCAGAGCAGCACGATCGTGCCGACGCCGGCCGCGACGAGCAGGCCGCCGAGCAGGATGATGATGAAGGAGCCGGCGCCGCCGCCGTCGTCCGAGGCGGCCTGGGACTGCCCGGGGGCAGCCGCATCGGTCTCCTCGGGGGTCTCCTCGGTCGCCTCATCGGTGGGCAGCGGCTCCTCGGTCGCCGACGGCGTGGCGCTCGGCGAGACCTCCACCTTGAGTGCCAGGGCGATCCGCTGGCCGGTCAGGCTCTGCCCGGCGCTCGCGTTGATCGTCTTGGTCGCGCGGATGTTGTCCTTGGTGGCGCCGAGGTCGATCCGGCCAGGGCTGATCGGCTGCGTACTGGAGCCGCTGAAGCGGTAGTTGCCGCTGCCGTCGCTGGTGGTCTGATACTGGTGTCCCTGCGTGTCGAGCAGCAGCACCACGGCGTTGGGCACCGCGTCGCCGTTGGCCGCCACCACCACCTTGCCGGAGATCGACTTGACCGTCTGGTTCTGCGGCGGGGTGGTCGGCGGGGCAGCCTTGGCGTTCACGGTCACGCTGAGCGGCTTGGAGTCGGAGCCCCCGTCGCCCTCGACGCGCACGGTCGCCCGGGTCCCGTTGGCCGCCGGCGCGTCGTCACTGGCCGACAGGGTCAAGGTGACCCGCTGCGACCCGGGAATCAGGCCGAAGTCGACCTCCCCGCAGCCGCCGCAGGACACGCCTTGCGGAAGACCGGTGACGCTGACGTTCGCCGTCTTCTCGCCGTCGTCCGGATTGACCTGGACGCTGATGCGGCTGCTGCGGCCGGCGTCGATGGTGACCGAGCCGTCGGACGAAGTGATCTTGGCCGCGAGGGCCGGTGTGGCGGGGACGGTGAGCAGGGCGCCGGCAACCAGCGCTACGACCACACCGGCCCGCTGCTTCCAGGCACGTCGGTGTGTTGACACGTCCACCGCCTTCCGGACTGACTTCCCGGGCCGGGTGGGCCCGGAATCATCACGGTACGAATACGCCGTCGGCAACTATGCCTTGTCTGACCGGATCAGCGCGACCCAGGGCCAGCGTCGCGGCCTCTGCCGTCGAGTCGTATCGTCCCGTCGTGTCCTCTCCGCACATTAAGTCCGCCGCGGTCGCGGCGGCGTTGTCGGCGCTCGACGAGGGGCGTACGCCCGAACGGCCGGTGTACCGAGAGGCGGTCCGTGCCTTGTTGACCGCCCTCGCGGAGCGCGCCCCCGGCCGATCGGTGGAGGTGCGTGTCCCACCTTACGGTGCAGTTCAGTGCCTTCCGGGCCCCCGACACACCCGGGGCACCCCGCCGAACGTGGTGGAGATGGATCCGGCGACCTGGTTGGCGCTGGCGACCGGCCGGCTCTCGTGGGCCGAAGCCGTCACCGAGGGTCGCGTACAGGTGAGTGGGAACCGGGCGGACCTTTCCGCGCATCTACCGCTCTAGCAGCGACTCCACGACCGTCGTGGTGACGCGCCGGAGCCAAATCGTGACTATCTGTATCGACTGCCATTCGCGTACACTGTCAGGCGACGACAGTGGTCCCGGCCGAGGAACGCGGATCAGCACCTCTGATTCCGCCAGGCCAGTCCAGACCAGCATGAGGGAGCGGCAGGGTGCCCCGAGGCGACGGCCGGCTGAGCCACGACCTTGATCCCCAACGACCCGGCCCGCAGGACGCCTGTGGCGTCTTCGGGGTCTGGGCCCCCGGCGAAGAGGTCGCCAACCTGACCTACTTCGGCCTGTACGCGCTCCAGCACCGGGGTCAGGAGGCCGCCGGCATCGCGGTGAGCGACGGTTCCGGTGTCGTGGTCTACAAGGATCTCGGTCTGGTGGCCCAGGTCTTCGACGAGCCGACGCTGGCGAGCCTGCGTGGCCATGTCGCGATCGGGCACGCCCGTTACTCCACCACCGGCGGCTCGACCTGGGAGAACGCCCAGCCGACCATCCGGTCCACCACCTCCGGCACCACCATCGCGCTGGCCCACAACGGCAACCTGGTCAACACCGCCGAGCTGCAGAAGGAGGTCGCCGAGCGGGGTCTGGTCGCCGACGGCGCCACCAATGACACCTCGCTGGTGACCATGCTGCTGGCCAGCCGCCCCGACCTGTCCGTGGAGGCCGCCGCGCTGGAGGTGCTGCCGCAGCTGCGGGGCGCGTTCAGCTTCGTCTTCATGGACGAGTCGACGCTCTACGCGGCCCGCGACCCGCACGGCGTACGCCCGCTGGTGCTCGGCCGGCTGGAGCGCGGCTGGGTGGTGGCCAGCGAGACGGCCGCGCTGGACATCGTCGGCGCCAGCGTGGTCCGCGAGGTCGAGCCGGGTGAGCTGATCGCCATCGACGCCGAGGGGCTGCGGTCGGCCCGGTTCGCCGCGCCGGAGCCCAAGGGCTGCCTCTTCGAGTACGTCTACATCGCCCGCCCGGACGCCACCATCGCCGGGCGCAACGTGCACTCCGCCCGGGTGCAGATCGGCCGCCAGCTCGCCAAGGAGCACCCGGTCGAGGCCGACCTGGTGATCCCGGTGCCGGAGTCCGGCACGCCGGCCGCGATCGGGTACGCCGAGGAGTCCGGCATCACCTACGGCGCCGGCCTGATGAAGAACCCGTACGTCGGGCGCACCTTCATCCAGCCGTCGCAGACCCTGCGCCAGCTCGGCATCCGGCTCAAGCTCAACCCGCTGCGGGAGAACGTGCGCGGCAAGCGGCTGGTGGTGGTCGACGACTCGATCGTGCGCGGCAACACCCAGCGGGCCATCGTGCGGATGCTGCGCGAGGCGGGCGCGCTGGAGGTGCACGTGCGGATCTCCTCCCCGCCGGTCAACTGGCCGTGCTTCTACGGCATCGACTTCGCCACCCGCGCCGAACTGCTGGCCAACGGGCTGGACAACGAGGGCATCCGCCGGTCGATCGGCGCCGACACCCTCGGGTACGTCTCGCTCCCGGGTCTCATCGCCGCGACCGAGCAGCCCAAGACCCGGCTCTGCCGCGCCTGCTTCGACGGGGAGTACCCGATCGAGCTGCCGGCCGGGAACCTGATCGGCAAGCACGTGCTCGAAGGAGTGGGGCGGCGGGTCACGAACCAGCCCTCCGACGACCTCGGGCACACCGCCCCACCGCTCGTCGCCACTCCCGGCGGCGCGACCGTCCACCCGTAGCACCACCGGCGCCGCCCGGCACCCCGAGCGGCACCGTGAACCAAAGGGGAGAACCGTGACGCACGTGTCCGAGCGCAGCGGCGCAGGAAGCAGCCCGACGGGCGCCGGCGGCGACCGCCAGCCCTGGACGGCCGGCTCCGGCCGCACGGCGCGCAAACGCTCGGTCTCGTACGCGGACGCCGGTGTGTCGATCGAGGCGGGCGACCGCGCGGTCGAGCTGCTGAAGTCCAAGGTCAAGCAGACCCGGCGGCCGGAGGTCATGGGCGACCTCGGCGGCTTCGCCGGCCTGTTCCGCCTGGACACCAAGAAGTACAAGAACCCGATCCTGGCCTCGTCCACCGACGGCGTGGGCACCAAGCTGGTGATCGCGCAGCAGATGGACATCCACGACACGGTCGGCATCGACCTGGTCGCGATGGTCGTCGACGACCTGGTGGCCTGCGGCGCCGAGCCGCTGTTCCTGCTCGACTACATCGCCACCGGCGAGGTCGTGCCGGACAAGGTCGCCGAGATCGGCGCCGGCATCGCCGACGGCTGCCGGTACGCCGGCTGCGCGCTGCTCGGTGGCGAGACCGCCGAGCACCCGGGTGTGCTGCGCCCCGACGAGTACGACATCTCCGCGACCGGCGTCGGCGTGGTCGAGGAGAGCGACATCCTCAGCCCGGAGCGGGTCGAGGTCGGCGACGTGGTGATCGCCATGCGCTCCTCGGGCCTGCACTCCAACGGCTACTCCCTGGTCCGGCACGTGCTGCTCGGCGCGGGCCGGATGCGGCTGGACGTGGTGATCGAGGACTTCGGCCGGCAGCGCACGCTCGGCGAGGAGCTGCTCACCCCGACCAAGATCTACGCGCAGGACTGCCTCAAGCTGATCGCCGAGGCCGAGGTGCGGGTGCTGGCCCACGTCACCGGCGGCGGCATCCCGGGCAACCTGGTGCGGGTCCTGCCGGAGCACGTCGACGCGGTGGTCAACCGCTCCACCTGGAAGCCGCAGCCGGTCTTCGACCTGATCCAGACCAAGGGCCGGATCGAGGACCCGGAGATGGAGGCGACCTTCAACATGGGCGTCGGCATGTTCGCGATCGTCTCGGCCGAGGACGCCGACCGGGCGCTGGCCACCCTGACCGGCCGCGGCGTCGACGCCTGGCAGGCCGGCGAGATCATCGAGGGTTCCGGCAACGTGCAGATGATCGGGCAGCACACCCGCGGGTGATCACGCTGCGTTGATCATCCGGGCACCTGATCAGGGCTTCACCCGAGTGGCCATCGCCGCCTAGCCTGAAGGGCCTCAGGCACGGGGGAGGAGGGCCGATGGCTGCTCGGGCACAGCCCGTGACGGGGATGCGGGGCATCGCCGGAGTCCCCTCGTACGTGGTGATGCAGCCGACGACCCTGTGCAACCTGGACTGCGTCTACTGCTACCTGCCGTTCCGCGCCGTCGACCGGCGGATGCCGGTGGCGGTCGCGGAGGCGGTCGCCGCCGCCGTCGGCCCGTGGGCGGCCACCGGGCGGTTCTCGGTGGTGTGGCACGGCGGGGAGCCCCTTGCGGCCGGCCGGGAGCACCTGGCGGCCCTGATGGCCCCGTTCGGGCCGCAGGTGGAGCATCACGTCCAGACCAACGCCACGCTGATCGACGACGCCTGGTGCGCGTTCTTCGTCGAGCACGGGGTGCGGGTGAGCGTGAGCGTGGACGGCCCCCGGGAGCGCAACGGCGACCGGGTGACCCGGGCCGGGCAGCCGGCGTACGACCGGATCGTGCGGGGGGTGGCGGCGCTGCGCCGGCACGGCCTGCCGTTCTCGGCGCTCGCCGTGGTGAGCCGGCCCGCCCCCGGCTACGCCACCGAGCTGTACGACTACTTCCTCGACCTCGGCTGCGACGTGCTCGGCGTCAACATCGAGGAGACCGAGGGGGTCAACACCCGCGGCAACGCGCACGACGCGGCGACGGTGACCGCGTTCTGGGCGGAGCTGGTCGCGGCCTGGCGCCGGGCGCCCCGGATCCATCTGCGGGAGGTGGAGTGGTCGTTGCGCTACGCCGCGGCGGTGCTGGACGGCGCGGCGGACGACCTGCTGCCCCGGCAGCTCGACCCGATCCCCACGATCGGCCACGACGGGTCGGTGACCGTGCTCTCCCCCGAGCTGGCCGGCTTCACCCACCCCCGCTACGGCGACTTCAGCAGCGGCAACGTGCTGGCGACCCCGCTGGCCGAGATCCTGGCCGGCGCGGCGGGCACGCCGTGGGTCGGCGAGTTCCTGGCCGGGGTCGAAGCGTGCCGGTCGTCCTGCCCGTACTTCGGCTTCTGCGGTGGCGGCCACGCGGCCAACCGTTACTTCGAGCTGGGGCGTTTTGACGGTACGGAGACCGAGCACTGCCGCAACAGCAAGATCCGCCTACTGGAGGGAGTGTTGGAGCATGCCCGAGACCACGAGTCACCGGCAGCCTGAGCACGTCGGGAGAGACGTCGTCGATCCGGTCGTGGACCGGGTCCGGCAGGCCGCCCCAGGGCTTACCGCCCTGCTCCACGAGGCCGAGGCCGCGCGTCGGTCACGGGCGGAGGTGTCGGGTTCCGACGGCGCCAGCGCGGTCTGCGCGTGGAACCACTTCGAGAACATCCCGACGTTCTACAACTGGAACAACCGCCCGCGCTGAACAGGCCGCGATCAGGGACCTGCCGGCCGGCCGGAGAGCGTTCCGGCGGGGCGAGGTCCCTGATCGTCGGTCGTGGTGCCGCTTCTGTCGGGCACATGCGTGAGCACGCGGGGAGTTACCGCGTGCTCAGATGCGACCGGAGGTCAGCGGGTCGGAGGAACCCAGGGATCCGGGTCGTCGTCCGCGTGATCCTCATCATCGTCGTCGACATACTCTTTGTAGTCGTCGTCGAAGTTGTGCTCAGACTTACCAGCACCCGCCAGTTCGCGCTGCAAGGCGGTGAGGTCGGTGTTCGGGGAGTGGTACTTCAACTCCCGGGCCACCTTCGTCTGCTTGGCCTTAGCACGGCCGCGCCCCATGGCTCGACCCCCTCGCACAGAATGCGGGGCAGCCCGAAGGCGGGCCCCGATGACGTCAGGCATCTCTCGTGGCTCTTACGGTACATGGGGATGCCACCGTTCGGCACCTCGGGTTACCGTCAGCCGGCCCTGCGCGTCGCAGCGATCCGGCCGTCACCGAGTGTACCCGGTAAGGAGCGGATGCCGGGGCCGGCCGTGACACCGGACAGATCGTGACGAACTCCCCGAATGGAGCTTACTCGGGGGAGCCCCGGGGCGCGGGGCGGTGCCCGCACCCCGGGGGGCTGCCGTCAGCGCAGGAGGATGCTGCGCAGCCGGCCCACGTCGGCCATCCGGCGCTCGGCCAGCCGGTCGGCGGCCACCGCCGGCGGCACGCCCTCGTCGTCGGCGAGCTGCAGGATCTCCCGGGTGGTGTCGTAGATCTTCGTGGCGCGCAGCTTGGCCCGCTCGAAGTTGAAGCCCTCGATCTCGTCGGCGACCTGGATCACGCCGCCGGCGTTCACCACGTAGTCGGGGGTGTAGAGGATGCCCCGGTCGGCGAGCAGCTTCTCGATGCCCGGGTGGGCGAGCTGGTTGTTGGCGGCCCCGGTGACGACCTTGGCGCGCAGCGCCGGCACGGTGTCGTCGTTGAGGGCGCCGCCCAGCGCGCACGGGGCGTACACGTCGATGTCGGCGGCGACGAGCGCGGAGGCGTCGTCGACCAGCTCGACCTGCGGGTGGGTGGTGCGCACCCACTCCAGGGCCTTCGGGTTGACGTCGGTCGCCACGACCTCGGCGCCGTCGTCGAGCAGGTGCTTGGTGAGGTACTTACCGACCTTGCCCAGGCCGGCCACGCCGACCCGCTTGCCGGCCAGCGTCGGCGCGCCCCAGACGTGCTCGGCGGCGGCGCGCATGCCCTGGAACACGCCCCAGGCGGTGAGGATCGAGGAGTCGCCGGCGCCGCCGTGCTCCACGCTGCGGCCGGTGACGTAGCGCGTCTCCCGGGCGATCACGTCCATGTCGGCGACGTAGGTGCCGACGTCGCAGGCGGTGTAGTAGCGGCCGGCCAGCGACTCGACGAACCGGCCGTACGCGCGCAGCAGCGCCTCGCTCTTGATCTGCTCCGGGTCGCCCCAGATGACCGCCTTGCCGCCGCCCAGGTCCAGCCCGGCGAGGGCGTTCTTGTACGCCATGCCGCGGGAGAGGTCGAGCACGTCCGCCAGCGCCGCATCCTCGCTGGCGTACGGGTAGAACCGGGTGCCGCCGAGCGCGGGGCCCAGCGCGGTCGAGTAGATGCCGATGATCGCCTTGAGGCCGGTCTGCTTGTCCTGGCAGAAGACGACCTGTTCGTGACCGGTCGATCCCGGATCGTCGGTGCTCGCGAATACGCCCATGGCTTGCTCCTGTTTCGGTGTGCGCCCTTGTGGGACGCGGACCTGGTGGACGCCGGCGGGATGCTGCCGGTGCTGCTGAGCCTAATATCGGTCCACGCCGCACCGCCGTCCACGTCATGCCTGCCGGGCGCTGACGGCGCTGGGGCCCCGTCTCGTGGGAGGATCGCGCCGTGCCGTCGCTCTTCGCTGCTTATCTGCGCGTCTACGAGCCGCTGACCGCCTTCGACCGGGACCGTCAGTCGTACTGGCGGCGCTACGTGCGGGAGGGGCGGGCGGTCGCCCCGCTGGAGGGCCCCGGACGGCAGCGCACCTCGGTGATCGAGGCGCTCGGCGCGGGCTGGACCCGGCTGCCCGACCTGCCGGACGAGGCGTACGTCCTGGAGGCCGACGACACGCTGCTGGTCTGCCCGTGGAACCTGCGGATCCGGGTGGCCGAGGCGGCGCTCAGCGCGCGGGACGGGGTGCCGTCGGTGCTCGCCGACGCGTTCGTCCCACCCGTGCTGGCGGGTCAGGCCAAGGCGGTGGTCGACGACTGGCGCAGCGGGGCGCGGGTGCTCGAACACGGGGTCCCGCGGCTACACGAGCAGATCGCCACCTGGGGCGTGCCGCTGCGGTGGTTCGTGCTCTTCGAGCCGGCGGAGCGGGACCTGGTCACCCACCCCGGGCGGCGGGCGCTGCGCTACCGCACCGAGATCTCCAAGGCCCGCCGCCGGTCGTCCCGGGCCTTGTCGGTGCTGCGCAAGTCGGTCGGGGACGCCCCGATCACCGAGGCGGTCGAGGAGGCCGCCCGCTGGCTGGAGGAGTTCCATCCGCGCTCGGTGGTGGAGCTGGACTACGGCGGCCTGGTGCAGCTGCTCTCCGACGAGACGCTGACCGCGGACGACTCGACGGAGCTGGTCGCCGCCGGCCTGGCCGGGCTCGCCCGGGGCGAGGCGGAGGAGGCCTCCGCGGCGTACGACCGGCTGGTGGCCCGCTGGCGTGCGGTGCAGCTGCTCGAGCGGTGCAACTGACCACGAATCCACCCAGCGATGCCGTCAGATCCGAGGCGATCTCGTAGTTGACGCATCACGAACCGTGATCATGAGTCCGAATAAGGTACTTTCTGCCCTGTAAAAGTCAGATAAATCGGGCATGGTTCATCCGTCCGTCTAGGGACCTTCGGCCGTTCGGCCCATGTCGGACATCGGGGACTAGCCGGACCATGGGAGACGCGTCGGCCGGCGGGACCCCGGCCGATGTCTATACACGTGGAGGAGTGACCGATGGCATCGCGAACGCACGAACCAGAGCCGCTACTCACGCCGGCCGAGGTGGCGTCGATGTTCCGTGTCGACCCGAAGACGGTGACCCGGTGGGCCAAGGCGGGAAAGCTCAGCGCGATCCGGACCCTGGGCGGCCACCGTCGGTACCGTGAGTCGGAGGTTCGGGCCCTGCTTCAGGGGCAGATCCCGCAGCAGCGTCAGGGAGACTGACCTACCGACACCGAGAAGCGTTCCGGTCTCAGGGGCGGGCGGACGTCGCGACAGCGACGATCCACCGCCCCTGAACCATGTCCGGGCTCCCACGCTCACTCCTGGACGGTGATCCGGATCCCGATCGTGCCCCGCTCGCCCCGGCGCAGCCGGCTGCCCAGCAGGCTGAGCCGGCCCAGCAGCCGGTACTTCCGCTTGATGAGGTCGCGGACCCGGTTGGTCTCCTCGGGGGAGCAGAGCACGGCGTGCCCGGGGACCGCCGTACCGCGCGGGCGGCCTCGCACGTCGCAGGGGGCCACCGTCACCGTGCCGTCGCGCCGGATCCGCTTCACCTTGCCCGAGTCCGCCGCCGTCCACACCGCCAGCGTGTCGCCGTCGCGCACCGCCCAGACCGGGGTCGGCACCGCCCGACCGTCCTTGCGGAACGTCGTCAGCAGGACGTACTTCTCCGCCGCCAGGCGGTCCAGGTCGGTCACGCCGCCAGGATACGACCGCGACAGGTCCCGGCCGCACGGATAGCGTGAACCCCGTGACCGGGGAACCGAGGATCGGCGACGTGTTCGGCGAGATGCTGCGCGACGCGTACGCCGTGCACACCGGCATCGGTCCCCGGCCGCTGGTGGGCGGGCGGCTGCCCCGACCGGTCATCGAGATCATCGAACGGGAGGACGGGCTGATCAACGGCGCGCCCGCCGCGCACTACCTCGACGGGCCGCAGGACTGGCAGCCGTACGACCACCGGGCCGTGGACCGGGCCCGGGGCGCGACGCTCGACATCGGCGTCGGGGGCGGGCGGATCGCGCTGCTGCTCCAGGAGCGCGGCCTACCGGTGACCGGACTGGACACCTCGGTCGGCGCGCTGCGGGTGTGCCGGCACCGGGGGGTACGCGACCTCGTCCTCGGCACGGTCGACGAGCACGCCGCCGACGGCCGGCGGTACGACACGTTCCTGCTGCTCGGCAACAACCTGGGGCTGATCGAGGGGCGGCACCGGGCGGCGGCGTTCCTGGCCGCGCTCGCCGCGATGGCCGCCCCCGGCGCGCAGGTCATCGCGCACGGCACCGACCCGTACGGCACGAAGGACCCGGTGCACACCGGCTACCACGAGCTCAACCGGCGGCGTGGCCGGCTCGGCGGCCAGTTGCGGCTGCGGCTGCGCTACCGCGAGCTTGGCACGGAATGGTTCGACTACCTCGTCTGCTCGGCCGAGGAGCTGGCCGAGCTGGTCCGGGACACCGCCTGGCGGCTGACCGACGTGGACGACCGGGACGCCCCGTACTATCTGGCCACCCTGCGGCTGCCGGGCTGAGCGCGCCGCCGGGACCCCGGACCGGGGCCCCGGCGCGGGGTAGGCCGTGTTTCATGAGGACTGGCCGGCCTGCGGCGGGCCCAGGCGACGGCCGGCAGCGTTGCGATTCCGTCCGGATACAACACCGGTATCCGGACGAAACCGCGCCTTGCCGGACCGCCGCCTGGGCTCCGCCTCGGCTCGACCGCCCTCATGAAACACGGCCTACACCTGCACGGTCGGGGGCAGCTGCTCCGGCGGCAGCCCGCCGTCGCCGTCGACCACCTCGTCCGGGGTGCCGTCCTCGTCGATGTCGACCATCGTGATGTCGACCTTGCCGTCACCGTCGGTGTCGAACTGGAACAGGTCGGCCTTGCCGTCACCGTCGGTGTCCACCACCCACACGTCGGTCTTCCCGTCGTTGTTGGTGTCGGCGCGGAGCAGGTCGACGCGCTCGTCGCCACGCGTCTCCACGGTCTCCCCACCCTCGCTGGTGCCGGTGCCGTCCACGGTCTCCGGTGCCTGGCTCATGCGCTACGTCCTTCCCTTGACGTTGAGGGCCGTCTGTACCCGGTCCGGCGGTCCCCCACGCATGCCGCCCGGGGCACTGCTGCATAGGGTCGCACCCAGGAGCGGGCGGCAGGGCGCGACGGAGACCCCGGCGCGTCGCCGCGCGCAGCGAGGGAGCGTCATGAGTGGTCGTTTTGTCGTCGTCGGTGCCGGCACGATGGGGCTCGGGATCGCCTACGTCGCCGCCGGTGCGGGACACGCCGTCGAACTGGTCGAGGTGGACCGGGGCCGGTCGGAGGCGGCGGCCGCGCGCCTCGGTGAGCTGTGGGACCGGGCCGTGCAACGCGGGAAGCTGAGCGCTGACGAGGCCGCCGGGCACCGGGCCCGGGTGACCCTGCGCGCGGCGCTGGGTGACGTCGCGCCGGAGCCGGACGTGGTCGTGGAGGCGGTGCCCGAGCGGCTCGAACTCAAGCGTGCCGTGCTGCGTGAGGCCGAGGGGCTGCGCCCGGTGCTGCTGGGCAGCAACACCTCGAGCATCCCGATCGCCGAGCTGGCCGACCCGCTGGCCCGGCCGGAGCGCTTCCTCGGGCTGCACTTCTTCAACCCGGTCTGGGCGATGGCCCTGCTGGAGGTCGTGGTGGGCCCGGCGACCGCCCGGGAGACCACCGAGGCGGCGGTCGCGCTCGCCGGCCGGCTCGGCAAGGACCCCGTCGTCGTACGCGACATGCCCGGCTTCGCCACCTCCCGGCTCGGGGTCACCCTCGGCCTGGAGGCGATCCGGATGGTCGCCGACGAGGTGGCCAGCCCCGCAGACATCGACAAGGCGATGGTGCTCGGCTACCGGCACCCGCTCGGCCCGCTGGAGCTCACCGACCTGGTCGGACTGGACGTCCGGCTCGACATCGCGCGCACTCTCCAGGCCGCCTACGGCGACCGCTTCGCGCCGCCGCCGCTGCTGGTGGAGATGGTCGCCGCCGGAAAGCTCGGCAAGAAGTCCGGCCAGGGCTTCTACCGCTGGGTCGACGGCCGCAAGGCCGACGGGGAAGGGGCGGGCCGGTGAGCGGGCTGCGGATCGAGGAGCTGCCGGAACGGCTGGTGGTGACGCTGGACCGGCCCGAAAAGCGCAACGCGATCGACGCCGACCTGATCGGCGAACTGCACGAGGTCTGCGCCGAGCTGGAGGCCCGGCCCCGGCTGCTGCTGCTCACCGGCGGCACCGAGGGCATCTTCGCCGGCGGGGCCGACATCGGCCAGCTGCGCGAGCGCGGCCGAACCGACGCCCTCGCCGCGATCAACCAGGCGGCCTTCGCCCGGATCCGGGCCCTGCCGATGCCCAGCGTGGCCGCGGTGGACGGGCCGGCGCTGGGCGGTGGCGCCGAGCTGGCGTACGCGTGCGATCTGCGGGTCTGCACGGCGCGGGCGGTGTTCGGCCAGCCCGAGGTGCGGTTGGGCATCCTGGCCGGCGCCGGCGCGACCTACCGGCTGCCCGCGCTGGTCGGCGAGGCCCGGGCCAAGGAGCTGCTCTTCACCGGCCGGCGGGTGGACGCCGAGGAGGCGCTGCGGATCGGCCTGGTCAATCGGGTGGTGACCGAACCGACCGAGCTGCTGCCGAGCGCGCACGAGCTGATCGACGAGATGGCGAAGGGCTCTGCCCTGGCGCTGCGGCTGACCAAGCTGGCGGTGGACGCGCCGCCGGCCGCGCACCCCCACCTCGACCTGGTCAGCCAGGCGGTGCTCTTCGAGGACGAGGAGAAGCGGCGGCGGATGACCGAGTTCCTGGAGCGGCGCCGCTCCCGCTGACCGACCCCGTACGCGCGACGGCCGCACCGGATGTCCCGGTGCGGCCGTCGTCGTCGGTGCTCAGTGCCGGATCGACACGTCCGCGTCGTCCAACGCCCGGATCAGTCCGGCGGACTCGGCGAAGCCGATGACCAGTACCGCCTCCGGGGCGTAGCTCTTGATCTCCTTCGCGGTGCCGACGAAGTCGACGCCGTCGGCGCCCTCGCCGTCCGCCGGCGGCTCGTAGGTCAGCAGCTTCACCCGGTCGCTGCCGAACCCGGCCCGCTCCAGCTCGACGCGAACGGTCTCCTGGAGACCCTCACCGTAGGAGTCCTTGCGGGCCACCACGACGATCTTGTGCGGACCGTCCCGCAGTATCACGTCGGCCAGCGCCCGGCCCTGGAGGCTGTCCGGCGGTGCGGTGCGGAAGTAGAGGCCCTTGTCGTCGGCCTTGGTCAGCCCCGAGTCGGTGTTCGACGGGGAGAACAGGATCCGCCCCGCGGCGACCACGTCCGGCAGCACCGAGCTGGAGATGCCGGACCCGCCGGCGCCGATGATGACCTGCACCTTGTTGCTGATGTGCGAGGCGACCGTGGCCTTGGCGACCGCCGGGCTGGTGCCGTCGTCGCCGTCGATCCAGACCATCGGCTCGCCCAGCACGCCGCCGGCCGCGTTGATCTCCTTGACCGCCAGCGCCGCGCCCGCCGCGATCGGCGGGTTGGCCAGGGCCAGGTCACCGGTCTTCGGCAGCAGGCCGCCGAGGATCAGCGGGGAGCCGTCGCTGCGGTCGGTCTTGCCGCCGCGCTGCTTCTTGGGCTTCGGCGGGGCCTTGGTGCTCGCCGCCGTCTCGAAGCCCGCGCCGACGAACTCGGTCTTCGCGTCGTTGATCTTCTGGGCGTCGAAGTGCAGCGTCGCGTAGCTGGCGGTGGCCGGCTCGCCCTCGTCCGTGAAGCCGGCCCGGGTCAGCGACGGGCCGCGGTATTCCACGTCCTGCCCGTCGCGGGCCAGGGTCAGGCAGGTCTCGGCGTCCGAGCAGCGCTGACCGTTGTTGGTCACGCCGACTATCTGCTTGGCGATGTCCGCCGGGTCGGTACTGCCGGCGAGCTGCGCCGCCAACGCGCTGATCATGACCGCGTCGTACGCCTCGGCGGCGTAGAGGAAGTCGGTCAGCTTGGGATCGACCGCCAGTAGCCGGTCCTTGAAGTCGTCCGTCAGCGGCGTCAGCGGGGTTGTGCCCTTCATGCCGTCGACCAGGTCGGCGCGCTCCTTCAGCTCGCCGGCGAAGGAGTTCAGCATGTTGCCGTCGGTGCCGTACAGACGCACCTGTTGGGTGGCTGTGTCTTCGGGCTTGTCGGTCGTCCCGCAGGCGCTGGTGACGAGCAGGAACGCCGCACCCGCCGCCAGGATGGCAGCGCGCGGGCCGCGTGTTACGAGCATGGTCGTCCTTACCTTTGGGGAGTTCCGCTGGGCACCATAGCGCGCCGGGGCGGCGGGTGGGAGCGTGGATGCCACCGGTAGGCGTCGGCCATCCGTCACGGCTACGCTCCGTGATCAACGGGCTGTTCCGGGTCACCGCTTGACCCGCCGTCCTACTGTGCGGCAGGTGACCGAAGTACCTGACCAGACGCTCGACGACGCGACCGCCGTGCTCCGTTCGGCGCTGGCCGGGGACGGTGACGCGGTGGTGGGAACGTTCGACGCCGTGGTCGACCGGTCCGGGCTCGCCGGGGCGTACGGGGTGGCCTGGTGCCTGGCCGCCACCATGGTCGGCGACCCGCCGCCGCCCGGCGCCTGCGCGCTGGACTTCCCCGGCATCGACGAGGCCGGTTACGACACCCGCTGGGTGGCCCGCTTCGTCAGCGCGTACGCCAACCACGACGCGGACACCGGCGAGGCGCTGTTCGGGGCGGCGGCCGCCGACGGCCTGCTGCCGGACTGTCTGCTCACCCTCGCCGGCTCGACCGTGGCCACCCTGCGCAGTCGGGCCGGTTGACGGCGCGGCGCCCGGTTCGGGCGCCGCGCCGGCCTCCCTCAGTACGCGTGGTACGCCACCAGCGGCTCGTACTCGTAGCGCAGCGTCTCGAAGCGGACCTGGAACCGGACCCCGTCCCGGACGTTCGTCGCCACGGTGATGAAGCCCGACTTCGACGGCAGGTACGTCCGGTAGTTGCACCGGTCCGTCTTGTCCACGAAGATCACGCACGCCTCGACGCCGAACTCGCTGGCGTTGCGGACGTTGATGTCCTTGCACCGGGTGCTGGTGCGGTACGGGCCGGCGTCGCCGCCCCAGCCGCCGGTCTGGAAGTACGAGCGGACCGCGCCGCCGTAGCAGGTGGCGTACGACTCGAACAGGTTGGTCTCGGGGGCGGCCTGTGCGGGGGAGCCGAGGGCGAGCAGCGACAGCGCCGCCGTGGTTGCCGCCAGGCGGGCGACCGGGGATGCCATGCGGTTGCCTCCAGGGATGGGGGTGCACCCTGCGTTGCGGACAGGGTGCCGAGCGTGGTGATGGTACCGGCGGTTCGTCCGGAGTGGACCATCCCGCCGATGTGATAGCTCTGGTGACATGTCCGAGGCGATGCTGAGCAAGGTGCGCAAGTTGCTGGCCAAGGCCGAGGACCCGGCCTGCACGCCCGCCGAGTCGGCGGCCTTCACCGCCAAGGCCACCGAGCTGATCGCCCGCTACGGCGTCGACCGGGCGCTGCTGGCCGCCCGCGACCCGGCCACCGACCCGGTCGGCGACCGGGTGGTCGACGTCGTTGCCCCGTACGCCCGGGACAAGGCCGGGCTGCTCGCGGCGGTCGCCGACCCGCTGCGCTGCCGCTGCGTACGCCGGGCCCGGGGCGACGGCTTCGCCCTGCACCTGTTCGGCTTCGCCAGCGACTTGGAACGGGTCGACCTGCTCTTCACGTCGCTGTTGGTGCAGGCTGCGCACTGGCTGTCCGGGACGGCCGTGCCGGCCGGCGAGCATCCGGCCGCCTTCCGCCGCTCCTGGCTGGCCGGTTTCGCCCGAGTGGTCGGGGAGCGGCTGCGGGCCGCCGAGGCGGGCGCGGTGGCCGAACGGGACGGCCCGTCGGTCGCGCTGGTCCTGGCGGACCGCTCGGACCGGGTGGCCCGCCGGGTGACCGAGGTCTACCCGAGGTTGCGTACCGCCCCGGTCCGCCGGCTGGCCGGCACCGGCTTCGGCGCCGGGGCCGAGGCGGGCCGCCGGGCGGACCTCGGCGGTCGCGGAGTCGTCGACGGTGCCGGGGGTCGGGGGATCGCGGGCTGAGCCACGCTGCTCCCGTCCCCGGCCGAGCGGCGGGGCTCCGGCCGGGCCCACCTGCCGCTCGTGTCGCCGTCGTTCGGCCGCCCGGATCAGCCGTCGCCGTTCAGCCGCCGCCGGCTCAACGGCCCGCCGGTGAGCGCGTGGTCGGGCCGGCTGGTGGGCTGGCTCAGCCCGGCTCGGCGTCGTATCGGGTGAGGGTGTCCAGGTAGCGGCTGAGCAGCTCGTGCCAGCCGGCGGTGAGCGCCTCCCGGTAGCCCTCGGCTGCCGCGCCGTGCCGGTCGAAGTGCCGGTGCTCGACCTCGATCCGGGTCTGCCCCGACCCGTCGGGCAGGAACAGCACCTCCACCTCGCTGGCCCGCGCCGGATCCGGCACCGGCACCCGGTCGGGGCCGATCTGCCAGGTGAAGACGAGCCGCTTCGGCGGATCCCAGGTGAGCACCCGGCCCCAGTCGCTGCGGAAGCCGTACGGGCCGATCTCGTAGAGCATGCCGCCGGCCTTCGGCTCGATCCCCAGCTCGGCCAGCGCCTCCGGCCCCGACCAGGTGTATTCGCGGACCCACCAGTCGGCCAGCGCCCCGGTGAACACCGCGAACGCCTGCTCTGCCGTGGCTGGGGCGAGGAGGGTGCTGCGGAGTGCGTACCGCTCGACGTCCTGCCGGACGTCCGCCATCTCCTGTCCCATAGGCCCGGACCATACCGGCTGATGCCTCGCTGTGCAGCTTCGCGTACTGCCCCCTTCCGGACACTCGTTCGGAACCCACCGTGTCGGATGCGGCACGGATGGCCACCGGGAAACCGGGTAACCGCGCCTGACGTGGCCCGACGGCCGGGCCTCGGGTGAGGGAGCGGGAAGCATGAGCGAGAGCGGGGCGGCGGCGCGCGGACCGGACCGGACCGGCGGGGGTCGGGAGCTCGAGCCGGACGTCCTGCTCGACGTCCCCCGGCTGTCCGTCGACTCGCTCCGGCTGGCGGTGGACGGGCTCGATGCGGATCTGTCGCTGCGCGCCCGGCTGGCCAACCTGCTCCAGCTCGACGCCGGCGTGCGGGTGCACCTGGAACAGGTGGAGCTGGACATCGAGGGGGTCCGCGCGGAGGCGGTGCTGAAGGTCCGGCTGGAGAAGGTGCTGGAGATCCTGGACCGGGCGTTGAGCACCATCGACCGCAACCCACAGATCATCGCCGCGCTGGCCAACAGCGCGAACCTCACGCTGAACGACGTCAACCGGGTGGCCGACCGGGTCGCCAACGCGGCCACGCCGGTCGTCAACCAGGCCGGCCAGCAGGTGGGCCAGCTCGGCCAGGTGGCCGGCCAGCAGGCCGGCCAGGCCGGGCAGGTGGCGCAGCAGCAGGGGATGCCGGCCGGAGCGCAGGTGGCCGCTGAGGCCGGGCAGCAGGGCGGGCGGCAGGGCGCTGAGGCCGGACCTCAGACGGGCCAGGCTGGCCAGCAGGGCGGCGCGACCGCCGGCGTGGGCCCCGGTGGGAGGCCGGCGGGCCCCGAGGGCCCGTCAGGTGGGCGGACCGCCGGCCAACCGGCGCCGACCGCACCGGAGCGGCCCGCGGGGCCTCGCCCGGAGTCGCCGGCCGGTCCGTTGCCGGCGGGGTCGCCGCAGGAGCCGCCGCTGGGCCCGGCGCCGTCCGGCCGGGCGGGCGCCGAGGGGGGCCGGCCCGCCGACCGGGGTACGACCGCGGGCGACCGCGAGTCGCGCGGCGAGGCCGAGGGCGGCGGATCGACCCAGGGCGGGCGGCAGCAGGGTGGAACCGCGCAGGCGTCCCAGCTCGCCGGGCAGGCGGGCGAGACGCTGCGGCAGGCCGGTCGGAGCGTCTGGGAGGCGATCCAGGGCGGCATGGCGCAGCGACGCCAGGGGCAGCAGCGCCGGGACCGCTGACGCGAAACCCGGCGCCTCAGCTCCGCGGCTTCTGATGACGAGTGGGAAACCGTCGCGGGTCCTAGGGAACGCCGGCGGTGTCCCGGACGACGGGGTGACCGGCGTCGGGCCGCTGGCCGACGGTGCGGCTCGCCGGGCGCCGTCATGGCGGCGACCGACCCCGCTGCCGCCAGAGCAACCGGCGGCATCCACCATCGATGGAGGCCCAGCCGCGCCAGTCGTTCGTAGGTCAGGCTGGACCGACCATTGTGATCGATTGTCGCCTTCCTGTGGCGTTGATTTACGCGACCCGGCGACAATCGTCCTCTGCGGCCACGAGCAGCAGGGTGTGCCGTATTGGCAACCACTTTTTGTCAAGATCGTGACTCGTTGTCAATCGTTGCTGCGGCTGTTAACAGGAATCGCAAGAGAAATCGCCGGTCCAGTGTTCGACGACGTCAGGTCATGGCTTCCGGTCGGTGCAGCAGCCATCGGCGCAGCCCGGGGATTCGCCGGTGGCGTCGACGGCAGGCAGGGGTGCGCAGTCGTCACAGTGCTCACCCCGCCAGGCTTCGACGCCTTCCTTGACCGCGACGCCGGCGATGACGAGCGCGGCGATCGGGTCGGCCCACGACCAGCCCCAGGTGGCGTTGAGCACCAGGCCGACGAGCAGTACCGCGGAGAGGTAGGTGCAGAGCATGGTCTGTGTCGAGTCGGCCATGACCGTCGCCGAGCCGAGTTCCCGCCCGGTGCGCCGCTTGGCCGCCACGAGGAGCGGCATCACGAGCAGCGACGCCACGGCGAGGCCGATCCCCACCGGGCTGGCGTCGGCATCGCCGCCGGCCAGCAGCGAGCGGACGGCGTCGAAGGTCACCCAGGCCGCGAGGGCGAAGAACGACGCGCCGATGAGCCGCAGCGCCAGGCGTTCCCGCGTCTCGGGCACCCGAGCGCGGAACTGCCAGATCAGCACGGCCGCGCTGGACACCTCGACGAACGAGTCCAGGCCGAAGCCGATCAGCGCCGTCGACGAGGCGGCCGCGCCGGCGGCGATGGCGACCAGGCCCTCCAGCAGGTTGTAGCCGGCGGTGGCGTAGGCGAGCCAGAGGCTGCGCCGGGACAGCACCGCCCGACGCTCGGGGGTCAGCAGCGAGGCGCTCACGCCGTCACCTCCGCCGAGGGCTCGGTCGACGTCCCGTAGGTCGGGCACAGGGCGACCGCCTCGCCGGTCGCGGCGAGAACCTGTTCGGCCGAGCGCAGCAGGTCCAGGAGTTCCGGCCGCGTCAGGGCGTAGAACGACTGGCGGCCCTCGGCCCGATAGTCGATCAGCCCGCAGTCACGAAGACACGCCAGGTGCTTCGACACCGTCGACTGCGCCAACCTCAGCTCGCCGGTCAGGTCCACCACCCGGGCCTCCCCGGTCGCGATCCGGCGCAGGATGGCCAGCCGGGTCGGGTCGCCGAGAGAGCGGAACAACGCCACCGCTGGGGCCAGCCCGGGAGCGCAATCAATCGCCATGTCGTGATGATAGCCAAAATCAGCGATCGGTCTGCAATCCGCGCCAACAGGGACGGCCGGCTCTCAAGGGCGACCTTGACACCGCGTCAATGATGGCCGCATGGGCCCGAGTGACACGCACCCGCTGTTGGTGGCCGGCCGTCTCCGATCGTGGTCGTCAGCCTCTCCGGGCTCGTACTCGGCGTGCGCGTCGCCCTGTCGCGACGGTTTCCCCGGGCCTGGCTCCGCTCCGGGCGTCCGACGGAGAGCCAGCGATCCCAGCCCGTCCGCATCGGCGGTGGCGTGGCGCTGGTGGGGGCGAGTCTGCTGATCCAGCAGGCTCCGTTTCTGATCCCTACCTCTTTTGTGCTCGGCGCCGCTCTGCTCGCGGTGGCGATGCTCCTTGCCGCCA
Source organism: Micromonospora sp. A200 (assembly GCF_029893845.1). Classification (NCBI taxonomy): domain Bacteria; kingdom Bacillati; phylum Actinomycetota; class Actinomycetes; order Micromonosporales; family Micromonosporaceae; genus Micromonospora; species Micromonospora sp. A200. Next base: position 57,423 of record NZ_JARXXY010000034.1, read on the forward strand.
CCGCGGCGGGATGGTTCGTCCTGCGGCGGGACTAGTCACCAACCGCCTGCTCCGGGGCAGTCGTGCGACAGCTCCGTGCGCCGCCAGCTCCCGGCAGGGGCACCAACAGCAAAATCCCCACCGGCGTCTCCGCTGGCGGGGATCTCTGTAGTCCGGCGAAAGGCTATGTGGCCAAGGGCAGGATCAGAGGCTCGTCCCCTGCCACTCTCAACATATAGCGCACGGGGGGCCTTGCGGCAAGACCCGGGTCGTGCCACAGAATTGCCGGCCGAGGCCAGGACCTGCGGAATTCAGAGATTCGTGAAGATACGTGGGCGGTAGCAGCTGGCCGAAATGGCAATGGGGGGTTTCGTGTTTGACGTGATCGTTGCCGGCGGCGGACCGACCGGCTTGATGCTGGCCAGTGAATTGCGGCTGCACGGCGTGCACGCGCTCGTGTTGGAGAAGGAGTCGGAGCCGACCGCATTCGTCCGTGCGCTCGGCCTGCACGTGCGCAGCATCGAGGTGATGGACCAGCGCGGTCTGCTGGAGCGGTTCCTCGCGCACGGCCAGCAGTACCCGGTCGGTGGTTTCTTCGCCGGCATCGACAAGCCTTCGCCGGTCCGGCTGGACACGGCGCATCCCTACGTTTTGGGCATCCCGCAGACCACCACCGATCGCCTGCTGGCCGAGCGTGCCACCGAGCTCGGCGCCGAGATCCGGCGCGGCTGCGAGCTGGTCGGGCTGAGCCAGGACGACGACGGGGTGACCGCTGAGCTGGCCGACGGCACGCAGCTGCGCTCGCGCTACCTCGTCGGCTGCGACGGCGGCCGCAGCACGGTACGCAAGCTGCTCGGCGTCGACTTCCCCGGCGAGCCCACCAGGGTCGAGACGCTGCTGGGCGAGATGGAGGTGACCGCCCCACCGGAGAAGCTGGCCGCCGTCGTGGCCGAAGTCCGCAAGACCCACAAGCGGTTCGGCCTCGCGCCCTTCGGGGAAGGGGTGTACCGCGTCATCGTGCCCGCCGAGGGGCTGGCCGAGGATCGCACGGTCCCGCCGACCGTCGAGGAGTTCCGGCAACAGCTGCGGGTGTTCGCCGGTATCGACTTCGGCGTGCACTCACCGCGCTGGCTCTCCCGCTTCGGCGACGCCACCCGGCAGGCCGAGCGTTACCGGGTCGACCGGGTGCTGCTGGCCGGCGATGCGGCGCACATCCACCCGCCGGTCGGCGGGCAGGGGCTCAACCTCGGCATCCAGGATGCGTTCAACCTCGGCTGGAAACTGGCCGCCGAGATCAACGGCTGGGCGCCGGAAGGGCTGCTGGACAGCTACCACACCGAACGGCACCCGGTGGCCGCCGACGTGCTGGAGAACATTCGGGCGCAGATGCAGCTGCTGTCCCCCGAGCCAGGCCCCCAGGCAGTGCGCCGGCTGGTGTCGGAACTGATGGACTTCGAGAACGTGCACCGGTACCTGATCGAGAAGATCACTGCGATCGGAGTCCGCTACGACTTCGGCGACGGGCACGAACTGCTCGGCAGGCGGATGCGCGACATCGGCTTGAAGCGGGGCCGCCTCTACGAGCTGCTGCACGATGGTCGCGGGCTGCTCCTCGACCGAACCGGCCGACTTTCGGTCACCGGGTGGGCCGACCGGATCGACCACGTCGTCGACGGCAGCGAGGAACTGGATGTGCCCGCCGTGCTGCTGCGGCCGGACGGTCACGTGGCCTGGGCCGGCGAAGACCAGGCGGATCTCCTCAGCCAGCTGCCGAGGTGGTTCGGCGCTGCCGCCAGCTGAGCGCGCAGCGTCCTGCACGGGCGACGACGATGGCTGCGGCACGGCCGCACAATGCAAGATCCCCACCGGCGTGACCGGGTCGAAAACGGTGACCGATGTAAGAAGCGGCGGGCTCGAGACATTTCCTGGTGACGGAGAAACTCTGACAGGAAGGGCCGAAGCCGGTGTCAGAATCCCAATCGGACGATCATTTCAACGCTGTGTACCAGGCGCACTACCGGCAGGTGTATGCGTATGCCGTCACGCGCGCCGGTCGCCAGCTGGCCGATGAGGTCGTGGCCGAGACGTTCCTGGTGGCGTGGCGGCGGTTGACGGAGCTGCCGAGGGGGACGCCACTACCGTGGCTGCTTGCCGTCGCCCGCAATGTCGTGGGTGAGCGATACCGCGCAGAGGAACGGCAGCAGGCCATCGCTGCCGAGATGCGCGCGTGGATCACCGACGAGGAGCTGTCCGTCGCCGACGTGGCAGACGGCGTCGCCGAGCGGGCCGCGGTGCTCACTGCTCTGGCTCAACTGTCCGACGGCGACCGCGAATTGTTGACGCTGGTTGCCTGGCACGGGCTGACGCCAGGTCACGCAGCTCGGGTCCTCGGCTGCTCTACAGCGACGTACTACGTGCGCCTGCATCGCGCCCGACGTCACTTGAAAGACGCCATGGCTGTCGCCACCGACCTGGAATTGCCTCGACCCGCCGCCGCGCTCGTTTCGAAGGAGTCGATCCGATGAGCCGATCACCAGATGTCATGAACCTGCTTGCCAAGGCCCGGCCGGCACGACTGGACCCACCGCCGAACCGGGGCGAGCACACCGCACAGGCCGTTGCCGGCATCCTGACCAACGTTCGGGCGGCCGGAGGGCAGGCCGCGGCCGACCGGCCCCGCAGGCCTGGGCGGGTACGGCTGGCTGTGCTCGGGACGATGGGGGTGGCCGCGGCGGCCGTCACCGCCGTCGTGGTGGCCGTGCCCGGACCAGGCGCCGCTCCGCGCAATGCACCCGACGCCGCACCCGACGTCGTGTCGCCCGCCACGCAGGCGCCGATGGACTCCAGGCGGCTGTTGCTCGTGGCAGCCGAACGCAGCGACAAAGCCCCGCAGACCGGCGGGCGCTATCTGACCATCCAAACGGAGAGCGGCCACGCGGTGCCAGTCGAGGCCGCTGACGGCACGTACACCATGTTCCACAAGACCGGTGGCGAGTATTGGCTGGCCCGCTCCAGCGCCGACAGCAGTTGGGCAAGTTCGCAGCCGCTCGGCGCCGCGCCCGCCACACCGGGCGACGAGGCCGCCTGGCGCCGCAACGGTTCCCCGACCGTTGTCAGGATCACCAAGCCGAAGCCGTACGACCTGCAGATCGCCCCGGGCAAGGTCTACCGCGACAGGGTGGACCCCGCACACCTCTTCGCCCTCGGCGACCGCAACGTGTCGCAGGCGCAACTCGATGCGCTGCCGACCGACCCGGCCGCTCTCCGCGCCACACTGCTCAACCGCTTCGACGGGGGAGGTGGCGACATGCCCACCGACCGTGACCAGTGGCTGTTCACCGTCGGCGCCCACTTGGTGATCGACCTGCCGGTCAGCAACGAGGTCCGCGCCGCCGCATACCGGATGCTCGCCACGGTGCCCGGAGTGCGCGGACTGGGAGTTGTTCACGACATGCGTGGTCGGCCCGGGCAGGCGGTTGCGTTCGCGCAGGACACCCCCGGGAACGGCCGCGTCGAGGTGCGTCTGATCATCAACCTGGACACCGGGCAGGCCCTGGCCAAGGAGATGCGCGTGATGGAGCCGCGTGGCTCGTGGTCGTGGCTCGCTCCGGGCGCGCTGTACACGTATGACCTGGTACTCGTGTCGAAGAACACCGACGACGACCCGCCGGCGGTGGACGTCAGGAACTGACCTCCTGAACACCCGGCCGGCGGCACAGCAGCGCCGCCGGCCGTAACCCCGCCGGCGCGGCCGGCTCGGACGCCAGGGACCGAGGCGGATTGCCGCCTTCCGATCTCAGTCACGGCACTGCCGGCGTCGATGTGACAACTCGGCATGGTGGTGTCCGCCGGGGTGGCAATGCGGATCCGTGTGCACGGTAGCGCTGGTCAGCCTGGGTACGGCATGCGCGAGTTGGTGTTCCGCGTCGGCGGCGATTTCGTGTGCGGCGACGAGGCTGAGGTGGGTGTCTACGACCAGCTCGGCTTCGGCGTGCAGTCGGTGACCGATCCAGCGGAGCCGAACCGCAGCCACGTCGCGGACGCCGTCTACGGCGCGGAGGGTGCTCTCGGCCTGGTCGACAATCTCAGGATCGACGGCGTCCATGAGCCTTCGATACACCTCGCGGGCGGCGTCCTTGAGGACGATGGCGATGGCGACGGCGATGACCAGGCCGACGACCGGGTCGGCCCAGTGCCAGCCGAGGGCAGCGCCGCCGGCGGCGAGGAGCACGGCGAGGGAGGTGTAGCCGTCGGTGCGGGCGTGCAGGCCGTCGGCGACCAGGGCGGCGGAGCCGATGCGACGGCCCACGCGGATGCGGTAGCGGGCGACGAGTTCGTTGCCGATGAAGCCGACGAGGCCGGCGGCGGCCACCCAGCGCAGGTGGGTCACCTCGGCCGGGTGCAGCAGCCGGGTGATGGCGGTCCAGGCAGCGGCGACGGCGGAGGCGGCGATGACCGCGACGATGATGATCCCGGCGATGTCCTCGGCCCGGCCGTAGCCGTAGGTGTAGGCGCGGGTGGCGGCGCGCCGGCCGAGGAGGAAGGCGATGCCCAGCGGCACGGCGGTCAGGGCGTCGGCGACGTTGTGCAGGGTGTCACCGAGCAGGGCGACCGAGCCGGACAGCACGACGATGACCGCCTGGGCGATGGCCGTGATTCCGAGGCCGACCAGCGAGATCCACAGGGCACGTAGCCCTTCGCGGGAAGACTCCAGCGCGGGGTCGACCTTCGCCCGGGAGTCGTGCGAATGCGGAACCACGGCATGCCTCAGCCGATGCCACCAGGCGGCGAGTCGATCACCGTGATGGTGGCCGTGATCGTGCGGGTGGTCGTGACCGTGGTCCTGCTGGTGGTCGTGGTCGTTCACCGCGTCTCCCAACGTCCCGGGCGGCATGACAGTCGATACCCCCGACGGCGGCGATAATATGTGCTCATGTACGCACGCGACAATGGTGCAGGTGCCAGTGACCTGCAACAACGCCTCCCTGCTGATGGCCAGATAGAGGCGGCTACGGAGATGTTGCGGATGCTGGCCGACGGCACTCGGCTGCGGTTGATGTGGCTACTCGTCGGCGGCGAGCACGACGTGACGGCGCTGGTGGAGGCGCTGGGGGTGGCGCGGCCGGCGGTGTCGCAGCATCTCGGCAAGCTGCGGTTGGCCGGGCTGGTCGTCGTGCGGCGTGACGGCCGGCGCGCCCTCTACTCCGCCCGAGGTGGGCATGTGCGGCGACTGGTGAACGAGGTCATGCAGGCGGCGTCTCACCGGGTGGGCGGCATCCCCGACCACGATTGATGTACGAGGCGGGTGCGGCTACTCGCCGACCTTGGAACGGGGGTCGGCGAACCATTCGCGGGTGAACCCCCGGACCGCGTCGACGGCGACCGCGTCGCAGGCGATGGTGCGGTATGCGTGCACGGCCTTGACCGCCTCGGCCTGGTCAGGGGCAGCGCCGCCGACGACCCGGCCGGCGGCGGAATCGGTGACGAAGGCCCGCACCTGGGCGAGCTGCTCGGCCGGCAGGTCCGGCCGGTAGGTGACGATCACGTACCCGTCACCGATGACGTGCCCGAACGACGTGGCCGGCACGACCTCGCCCGGTTCGAAGAAGTCCTTGACCGGGTGCCCACCACCGGCCGGGAACGTCTCCGTGCGGTTGCGCACCTCGCAGCTGCTCGCCGGATCGGCAGCGGCCTGCACCGGGCGCAGCGCGTCAGGGCCGGAGGTGATGGCCAGGACCGCTGCGGCGACGACACCGGCGGCGATCAGCGCACCGTGTGAGAGCCGGACATCCCGCAGGCGGGGCAGGTAGTGACGCAGCACGTCGCCGATCATGAGCATGGCCACGGCCGCGATGAGTTGGCCGATCTCGACGCCGAGGTTGAAGGCCAGCACCCGAGGAATCAGCCCATCCGAGGGCAGGCCCAAGTCCTGCAACCGGGTGGCCAGGCCCAGGCCGTGCACGAGGCCGAAGGCGAACACGGCGGCGGCGAACCAGGTCCAGTTCTTCGGCCGGCCGCGCAGACCGACCACGCCGACGAACACCAGGCTCAGCGCAACCACGATGTCGACCAGGACCGGATTGACGTGCCAGTCGGCGACGGCGGCGGTGAACAGGGTGATGCTGTGCCCGAGCGCGAACAGGGAAATCAGCTTCGCCGCCCGCCGGATCGCACCGGCCACGAGCAGCACGCCCCCGACGAACAGCAAGTGATCCCAGCCGGCCAGCATGTGCTTCGTGCCCAGCCACACGAACCCGCCGACCGTCTCGCTTGATCCACCGACCCCGTGAGCCCAGGCAGCGCCCGGCAGCATCAGCACCGTGGCCACCGCCACACCAGCGGCGATCGCGCCTTGTCGCACCGCAGCGAGCACCCCGCACCGCCCTTTCCTCCGTCGCCGCCCGCAAGCCGGCAGCCTGCCGCGTCGCCCGGGTAGTCGCTCCGCAGCCCCGGTTAGTTCCCCCAGTGACCGGGGCAACGAGCAGTCCGCCGCCTGATAGCGCTGGTTGTCGGCGTCAGGACACGGGAAGCCCCGCCAGGCCGGCGGCAAGACCGAGAGCGGCACTGACCCCAAGAACCCGCAGGACCGACCAGCGCAGGCGTGCAGCGAACGTGCAACGAGTGGCGGTGATCAAGGGTCAGCAGTGACCAACCACGGTTCCCGCAATCGACCCGATAGACGTAGCTGCTCAAGGTCGTCTCAGTGCAGGGTGAGCGGGGTTTCGGACTCGACGCGGGACAGCTTCTCCGGGTTACGGACGTAGTAGATGCCGGTGACGCGAGCGTCCTCGATCCGCAGCGCGGCGACGCCGTCGATCTCTCCGTCGAGGCGAAACAGTAGTGCCGGGCTGCCGTTGATCACGGTCGGTTCGGTGGTGAGCGTGCCTCCGACTTTTTGCATGCTACCGATGAACAGGCGGATCGCCTTCTCCGCGCCGACGATCGGCCGCAGCGCGGCCTGTTTGACGCCGCCGCCGTCGCTGACCACGACCACCTGGGGCGCGAGCACGTCGAGCAGGCCCTGCAGGTCGCTGGTCTCGACCGCGCGCTGGAACGCCTCCAGCGCCGCCCGCCTTTCGCTCGGGGAGACCACCTTGCGGGGGCGGCGGGCGTCGACGTGCCGGCGGGCGCGGTGGGCGATCTGGCGTACGGCCGCCGGGCTCTTGCCGACGGCGGCGGCGATCTCGTCGTAGCTGACATCGAAGGCCTCGCGCAGTACGAAGACGGCGCGCTCGGTCGGCGAGAGTGTCTCGAGGACGAGCATCAGCGCCATCGAAACACTCTCGGCCAACTCGACATCCTCGGCCGTGTCCGGCGGGGTGAGCAGCGGCTCGGGCAGCCAGGGACCGACATACGCCTCCTTGCGCCGCTGCATGGTGCGCAGGCGATTGAGCGACTGGCGGGTGGTGATCCGGATCAGGTAGGCGCGCTGATCGCGTACCTGATCCAGATCGACCTTGACCCACCGCAGCCAGGTCTCCTGCAGCACGTCCTCCGCGTCGGCCGCCGATCCGAGGATCTCGTAGGCGACGGTGAAGAGCAGGTTTCGGAGGGCAACGAAGGTCTCGGTCGCCGGGTCACCGGCGTGGTCGCTCATCTCGCCACCTCTCCTTAGGCCCGCCGGCCGGTGACCGCCGGCGCCTCGCCGGCCTTGGCGCGCCGCAACTCCGGGCGCTGGCGATCCTTGAACCAGAGATTGAGCGAACCGGGTCTGCGCGCCTCTTGCGCCATCTGCCAGACGGTGCTCTTGCACACGGTCTCCTTGAGCATCGCCATGGACCGGCCGCCCAGGTAAAACACCCCTGTCGCGGTGTCGTCCTTCTTGGCGTACTGGACGATTCCGGTGCGGCGCCCGAGGCTGATGCACTGGCCGAAAAACCCGACGTTGAAGTCGGCGGGCTGCTTGCCGGCGATCCGGCTCAGCACCGTCTCGGCGGCCTGCGGGCCCAGCTGCACCGCGGACTGGCAGCTCATCCGCACCGGCAGGTTCGACGGTGCCGCCGAGTCCCCGGCCGCGACGACGCGTGTGTCGTCCACGCTCGTGAGCGTCTCGTCGGTGAGCAGGCGCCCCAAGGCATCCGTGCTCAGCCCGCTGCGGGCGGCCAGATCCGGCACGCCGAATCCCGCGGTCCAGATGGTCACGCCGGTGCCCAACTCGCGGCCGTCGGCGAGCTGGACGGCATCGCGTGTCACGCCCGTCACCGTCGCGCCCGGGCCCTCGATCACGGTCACGCCGAGCTTGGTGAGCCGCTCGGCCACCGAGCGCCGGGCCCGGGGATGCAGGTAGGGCCCGAGCACCTTTCCGCATACCAGGGTCACCTTCCGGCCCAGCTCCGCGAGTTCGGAAGCGGTTTCAAGGCCGGTCGACCCGGCTCCCACCACCGTCACCGGGGCCGATGCGGGCGCGGCGTCGACGACCGGCCGCAGCCGCCGCGCCTCCTCCAGGGTGGAAATCGGGTAGGCGTGCTCTGCCGCGCCCGGCACGCTCGGGTCCGCGCTGCCGCTGCCCACGGCGTAGATCAGGTAGTCATAGCCGAGTGTGCCGCCGCTCGCCAGGGTCACGCGACGCCCGGACGTGTCGATCCGGGTCACGGTGTCGACCACCAGCCCGACGCCGCCGGCCAGAATCCTTTGGTAGTCCACAACCGCGTCGTCCGACCCGCCGACGAGCTGGTGCAGGCGGATCCGCTCGACAAAGGCCGGACGCGGGTTGATCAGGGTCACTGTCACGCCGTCGCGCCGCGTCAGGCGGTTAGCCGCCATCACGCCGGCGTATCCGCCGCCGACCACGATGACATCGGTGTTCTCAGCCATGGCCTCTCCTTCGGTTTTCCAAGGTTCGGCCTCAAGACACCGCGCGTCCGGCGGTCTGTGACATCAGTGAGTCGGATCACTCGCCGAGCGCCGAGTCGAGGACCATCGCCTCCATCTGCCGCAACAGGGCGGCCATGTCGTCGCGGCTGAGGTAGGCGGTGTCGACCTGGGCCACGGCGCTCAACGCGGTCGGATGGTCGTTGACATGGATCATGAGCCGCTGGTGGAGGTTGCTGTGCAGTCAACGTGCAACAAGAGTCGGCCAGCAGCGGGATTCCGGGGTCAACGAGGGTCAGACCAGACAGGCGGACTGCCGGGGCGCAAAGCAAGAGCGCCGACCGGCGTTTCCGCTGACCGGCGCTCTAGTAGCCCGGCGAAAGGCTATGTGGCCCGGGGCGGGGTCGAACCGCCGACCTTCCGATTTTCAGGCACCCGCATTTCGGCTACTTGTTTCATTGACCTGCGACCGTGGCCCGGCCAGGCTTCGGTCGAGGCGCCCGGGCTGTCGCTCTCATTTCGGCTGCCCACGCTGGTCGTGTGGCTCTCATCTGGCCTGCGCGGCCCGGGCGTCGCCCCAGGGCGGGGAGAGGCTCAAGAGGGGTTTGCTCGGCTCGAAGTAGCGTTGCCCTCCCGGCTCGACAACCCAGGTGGATCGAGCATCGGAGGACGCGTTGAGTGGCACGTCAGATCGTGTGGTCATCGGGATGGACCCGCACAAGCGCTCTGCGACGATCGAGGTCATGGCCCGCGACGAGACCGTCGTCGGCGGCGGCCGGTTTGACCCCGACCGCGACGGCTTCGCGGCGATGAGGAAGTACGCCAGCCGTTGGCCGAACCGGGTCTGGGCGATCGAGGGCTGCCAGGGCATCGGCCGGCACATCGCCCACCGGCTCCTGGCCGACGGCGAGCAGGTCGTCGACGTCCCGCCGAAGCTGTCGGCCAGGGCGCGGGTGTTCGCCACCGGGCAGGGCCGCAAGACTGATGCCACCGACGCGCACTCCATCGCGCTGGTCGGCACCCGCATGGCCGGGCTGCGCCCGGTGGTCAACGATGAGCAGCTGGCCCTGCTGCGGATTCTGGTCGACCGGCGCCGCTCTTTGGGCGAGGACCACACCCGGATGGTGTCCCAGCTGCATCAACTGCTGCTGGAACTGATTCCGGGTGGGGCGAAGAAGAGTCTGTCCGCCGCCCAGGCCAAAGCGTTGCTGGCCACGGTCCGGCCCCGTGACGCGGTCGGCAAGGCTCGACGGCGGGTCGCCGCGGAGCTGATCGGTGACCTCGAACGGATCTACCGGCGCTCCAAGGAGGCAGACAAGGAGCTGAAGGAATTGGTGGCCTCCACCGGCACCACGTTGATGGACCTGCACGGCATCGGACCGTCCGGCGCCGCCCGGCTGCTGGTCGAGGTCGGTGACATCACCCGGTTCCCGAACCGGGCCCACTTCGCCTCCTGGAATGGCACCGCCCCCATCGACGCGTCCTCGGGCGAGCAGGTACGCCACCGGCTCTCCCGTGCCGGGAACCGGCAGATCAACCGGGTGCTGCACATCATGGCCACCGTCCAGCTACGCAATCCCACCGAAGGACGCGCCTACTTCGACCGGAAGAAGGCCTCCGGCAAGACATCGATGGAAGCGATGCGCGCGCTGAAACGACGCCTGTCCGACATCGTCTACCGGTGCATGACCAGCGACGCGGTGGCCACGGCGGCGGGCCCGGGAGGACAACGGGGAACGACTACTGGCTCCAGCGTGACCGACTCTCATCCCCCAGCCGGCTCTTCGGAGAAGTCACTTCCCGGACCCGCCGAGACCCAGGATAGAACGCTCCTCCCGGCGGTGTCTTGATGGCATGAAGGAGCGGGGCCTCGCTCCTCGTGGGTCCCGGGCGGGATGCTCGGGGTGCTCACGTCTCACGACGAAGGAGGCCGCTCATGCAGGCAGAGTACGACGGCCGGCAGATCGTGGGTATCGATCTGCACCGGCGCCGTTCGGTGATCGTGCGGATGACCGAGACGGGCGAGAA
>NZ_JARXXY010000035.1:0-66596 GCF_029893845.1 Micromonospora sp. A200
AACCCACGCCAGCGGGGCGCCTGGCCAAGGCTCTGGCGAACGCTGTCGTGCAGGCCGATTCCAGGGGCGATGTCCGGCAGGCCGTCCGGATCCTCAACAGCGCACTGGCCCGCCCCCAGGCCGGGGACGATCCGGTCGCACAGATAGAGGTCCTCGTGTACCGCGCCGAACTCGCGATGGTGCTGCACGACCTTGATACCGCAAGCGAGATGCTGGCCCGTGTCGAACGCGTCGTGCTGAACGCGGATGAATCAGAACGGGCGGCCTCCGCGTTCCGGAACGCCGCCGAACTCGCAGCGGCGCTCAGGTGATTCGGCAACGCAGGCGGGTTTCGCCGGCCAGTCAACCTTCGGGCTGTACCCGTCGTCCTTGGTGGGGACGGAAGGAGATCGGGTGCGGCGGAAGAAACGCTTCGACGGGTTGGACGTCCTCGTCGCCGAACGCGGCGGTGCGCTCCTCGCGACGGCGGTACTGCTGACCGGCAGCCGGGTCGCTGGGGAGGACCTGTTGCAGGTGGCGCTGGAGCGGCTGATGCGGAATTGGAGCCGGGTACAGGGCGACAAGGAGGGGTACCTGCGTCGCACGCTGTACCACCTTGCGGTTGACCGGTGGCGGCTCCGCGGGCGCCGGCCGGAGGTGTTGGCCGAGAACGAGCCGCCGGGCCAGGCGGACGGTACCGAGGCGCTGCACCTCCGGCAAGCACTCATCCAGGCGCTGGCCATGCTGCCGCCGCGGCAACGGGCCGTGCTGGTGCTCCGTTACCGGGAGCAGTTCAGCGAATCCGAAGCCGCCGAGCTGCTCGGCTGCTCGGTTGGCACCGTCAAGTCGACCGCCTCCCGGGGGCTGGCCCGGCTACGCGAGCTCACGGCCGCCTGGGCGCTCGAAGACGCAGGCATGAACGGAGTGGGTAGATGACCACTGACTTGGAAGATCAGCTGACCGTCGGGATGCGGGATGAGGTCGCCGGCTTGGCGTTCACCCGTGACGTACTGGGGGAGGCGACTCGACGGCACCGGCGGCGCACCGCCTTGCACCGCACCGCGTACGCCGTTGGCGCCGTCGGTGTGGCCGGGGCGCTTGCCGCGGCCATGACCGTGGGCACCGGCGGCACGGCAGTCTCGCCCGGGCCGGTTGCCGAGCGGCCCACGGCGACGACGGCCGACACGCCGCGGCTGCGGCTGGCCGCAGCTGCCGCGGCCAGCGAGAACATCAGTTACCGGGTGAAGGTCACGACCACCGTGAAGGACAAGCTCCCGCCGAAGAATGAACTGCCCGAGCCGGTGAGCCCGAGCTGGGTCACCAAGGGAGCCTTCGATCCGGCGACGGCCACCGGCTACCTGGAATCGCCGTACACGGGTCTGCGTCCCATGGTCGCCGCAGGTTTCGAACATGAGCGGCTGGTCAACGGCGTCCGGTACATCGGTACCCGGGACGGCTCCGCGCCTGACAACGGCAAGATCGTTTGGAGCCGATACCCGGGCCAGCAGGCCAACCTGGACTACGACCTCGTGTTGGGCGGTGGCCTGGCCGCTTCGGCGGATCCGCAGGGGCTGTTCGGTGCCCTGCGGCGGGCCGGGGCCAAGGTCACCGAGACCCCCGATGGCGCCTACCACTTCGAGGTCCAGGTGAAGGACGTTCCCTCGCGGGGCGCCGTCGACCGTCTCGTGGGCGAGGTGACGCTCGGCGCGGACAAGCGAATCGCGAAGGTGGCCTACGACCGTAAGGTTTCCGTCACCAGGGGTAAGGTCTTCACCTACCACCTGCACGTGGTCACCGAACTGTCCGACTACGGCACGCCAGTGCAGGTCGAACCCCCGGCCCACTTCCATACGTGGTCGTCCAAGTAACTGATTCGGGACGAAGCGCCTCGGCGATGACGACGGCCGTACCCGAGCGAGCCGAGCAGCACCTGTGTCTGATGATGCCGCTCTGAAGGCCCTATGCGGCCAGCCTCGTGACCCCAAGGACAAACATGAAGGAGACAGGCCCGACTACGAGCCCAGACAGGTACCCGATACCGAGCGCCCGTGTCTGCCGGAAGAACAACGACACAAGTGCGCTCACCAGCAGGAAGCCGCCGAGCGCTAAGCAGGCCAGCGCCCCGAGGGTGTAGATGTTGAACCCGCTGTCCGGTGTGGCGGTGGCCGCGAACACCTCCACGTACTGATGAATGAGTGCCAGCGGAGCAAGCGACAGGGCCGCTCCGGGAACAGCCCCGATCAGGCACGGCACCACCGCTGCCACGGTTGGGCGCGGAGGTGTCGGCACCGGTGCCGCCTGGTTTCCGGCTGTGGGCCCGAACCAGTGCCAACGCTCGTCTGATCCGGACATTCGCGGAGCCTCCCACGCTAACCGTACCAATGGCATGGCAGCCAAGGAGGGACGCAACGACCGATGCTGAGTGACTTTCTGGGTGACCACGGGCGCGAGCAATGTCGGACGCTGGTGGACCTTGGACAGGCGAGTCGCAAGGCTCAAGCAGTTCATCGACTGCTGGTGGTCTCTTCCGGACGAAAGGGGCCAACCACGTCAGCGGGGTCGCCGGCGGAGGTTGACCGCCATGGGAGTGAGCATCGAAGGGCAAGACGTAGCCTCAGTGCACGCGGGGAGCGTCCATCATCCCTGGTGGCACGACGCCGGCGACGTAGGACGTTACGCCGACTATCCACAGCAGAATCAGGACGGCGACTCCACTCAGCGCTCCGACGCCAGCGCCGCGAAATCTGGTGCGTAGTAGAAGCATTGCCACCACAACGGTGACAACCGCTGGACAGAAACCGACGAACGCCAGAGCGAAAAACCACTCTCCAACGTTGTCGTTTCCTACCGGCCCCCACCCGAGTCTCCGCAGCGACAAGGCGTGGGGAAGCACGGCAACAAATGCCCCACAGACACGCGATATCCACCCGTCGCGCAACAGGGGGATCTCCACGCGCTTCAACGTACGGTACGCGGCTAGGTCCCGTCCGGAGGCCGGCGGGCGGGGCCGTGCCCGCCGCGTGCCCGATGCAGCGGTCAACACTGGCCCACACAACGTCTGATTCCGGCCCCTTCCCGCAGGTCAGGCGGTTGGCTACGTCCGTTTTGAAGGCTGACGGGAACGGAAAGCGGCCCTATTGCGTGCGCTCAGGGTGCATGTCGCCCGGCGTCACTGGGCGGCCAGGGACGCTCATGCACAATTGTCCCGGCTCAGCACCGCACACCGGGCAGGGGCGGTACGACTCGACGGGCCCCGGATCGAGGTCCCTCGCCTGGGCCGCTCGGGCGATGTCGTCGGCCGCCTGGTGCAGCTCAAGGTCGCGATGTCTCACGGCAGCCTTGTGGATTCGCTGGAGCGCGCTTCGCGCCAGCTCCCCTTGGTCAGTCATCCGACTGACCTTCCCGCCGTGCGCGCCGTCACACACGCTGTTGGCCTGCGGCAACGCGCGGTGCCGGCCTGCTCCAGCAGGTCGAAGCACTACTGCTCGCAGCACCGATGCGCGAGGTGGACCAGGTCGGCACAGGTGACGGGAGGGCCGGCCAAGTTCCGCCTCGACGTCCGATTCCGGCCTCTTTCCCCTGGTCGGGCGCGCTGGGCGGGGTGGTCGGTCTGCCAGCGGACGTCGGGCAGGCAGCGTGGCCCGACGCTGATGAATGGCTGCTGTCCCATCGGGTACGCGGATTGCGGTACGCGAAGGATCAATTGTCCGGTGCGGAAACGCGCACGACTGATCTGACGTACGCGAGAGGGGATGCCGGCGATGAAGGACAGGATCCTGAAGGGGTTGCGGAGGAAGGCGAGCGCGATCGTGGTGCGCCGCCGAGCCAAGGATTCCGTGATCAGCAAGCCGACCGGCGCCAGAAGGCCCGGTAGGCGTTTCCAGTGAGAGCGCGACCGGCCGGGGGCTGAATGGCCACCCGGCCGGTGGCGAGGAGCTGTGTCCTTCCCGGTCGTCGGCCACTATGGCGGGATGCCGGACCTCGTGTGGGAGGAAGTCAAGAACTTGGTGCCAGCGGCCGCCGCAGAGCCGCTCCACTGTGACCCACCCGTGGCCGGGCGTCTCTAGGCTGAGGAGAGCCGTACCCCTGGGGGGACGAGATGCGGATGCGCCCGGTGGCTGTCACGACGGCCCTGATCCTGGTCGTGTGGGGTCTCGCGGGCTGCACCCCGCGCCTGCGCGGCGAGCTGGGCGTGACCGTCGACCCGCAGGGACGCGTCGTCGGCCTGATCGCGGTCTGCCCGGATGCCCAGTTGGACCACCTCACCCTGACCGACGTCTCGCAGGGCGGGGTACGGGTGACGCTCCGGCCGGCGGGCGACGCGCGCCCCGACAGCATCGCGTTGAGCGATCCGGGGGACGCCTGGACGGACGATTGGCCGCAGCAGCCCACGCCGGGGCAGGAGCCCCGGGCGTTGACCGCCGACCACGAGTACGTCCTGGCCGGCGTCCTGACCGGTACGGGCTCCGGTGACGGAAAGCTGGACGGCGTCAGCTTCGTACCCGAGCAGGTGCTGGCCGACCCGCAGATCCGCTCGGGAATGGTGCGGACCTGGCGCGCGGGGGAGGTGGTCTCCGTCGACGAGTTCCGCCGCCTCGACCAGTGCTGACGGTTATGCCGAATGCCGTCGCGTGGCGCCCGGGCACGCCGCCTGGACCGGCCCCGTCCCTCAGTGGCAGAGGGACTCGATGAACGGCTCGAAGTCGGGGAACTCGGCCCGCACCGCCTCGATCACCTCGGGCGCGGTCTGTCGCGCCTGCGGCGCGTACCGCTCGGCGATCGTGGTGCGACGGGCATCCGGGCGGGGCCGGTGCTCGTGCTGCGGCCACATCGTCGCCTCCATCGGGCCGAAACCGCCCGCGAGCAGCCAGAGGTAGGCCGCCAGGTCGCGGGCGACCACGGACATCTCACCCTCGGAGCCGAGGAACACCACCGGCTGGCGCTCGATCGGCTCGCCGGGGCGGACCAGCCAGCAGGCCGCCAGCCCGCCCGTGCCGTCCTGGCCGAAGATCCGGAAGTCGACCCCGTCCATCGAGGGGTTGCCGCTCCACGCCTGCCACCATTCGGCGGTCTCGGCGAGGGTGAGGAAGGCGTCGTACGGCTCGAAATCGATGCCGTCGCCGCCGGCGTAGTCGAAGCCACCGTCGTGGGCCTCCCGCAGCGGGGCGGGGAGCGTGAGCTGTTCTCCGGTCACCGCCGCACCCTAGCGGCGGCCCCCGACCCGCCCGCTCAGCTCGTAGCCTCGGCCGGGCGCCGGACCAGCAGGTAGCAGCGCTGCGTCTCGCCCTCCTGCGGGTGGTGTGCCCGTTCCAGCCGAGCCTCCTCGGTAAAGCCGGCCTCGCGCAGTGCTCCGGCGACGGTCTCCACCTCGTGGTAGTGGAAGTCGACATCGACCTGGTGGCCCCACCAGTCGGTCAGCCGCTGCACCTCGGCGCCGATGTGGAACGCCACCAGCAGCGAGCCGCCGGGCCGCAGCACCCGCCGCATCTCGGCGAACGCCGGCCGCAGCTCCGCCGGGCGCAGGTGGATGACCGAGTAGAGCGTCACCGCCGCGCCGAAATCGCCGTCCGCCGCCGGCAGGCTCAGCAGGTCGCCCTGGCGGAACTCCACCTCCGGGTACCTGCGCCGGCCGGCGGCGACCATCGCGGGGGAGAGGTCGACGCCGACGGCGCTGACGCCGCGCTCCGCCAGCCAGGCCGCCACGTGCCCGGGCCCGCACCCCAGGTCGGCCACCGGAGCGTCGCCGGCCCGCTCGACGAGGGCCGCGAGCAGCGCCCGGTCGAGGGGCTTGCCGGCCAGTTCGTCGCCGATGCGTTCCCAGTACGTCTCGGCCACCGTGTCGTAGCTCCGGCGTACCCGGTCATGGTCGGTCGCGCGGGGCACGCCGTCGGAACTGTCCGGGACGCTCACCGGTCCACGACCTCGACCATCCGGCCGTTCTCGTAACGGAACCGGCGGGGCGGCCGTAACAGCTCCAACATGGCGGCACGCTCGGCGGCCTCACGGCCGGTCGGGTCCACCACCCGGAAGCCGAGCAGGGCGACACTGTCCGCGTCCAGATCGTCGGGCTGCCGGCGACCCTCCAAGACGAAGCCGAACAGGTGGCGCAGCGCCTCCTCGCCCAGCGTCAGCGGGTGGTAGGGCAGCGGGTACGGCTTGTCGTCGCTCCACCCGGGCACGGGCCGCACCGGGTGCTCGCCCGCCCGGTACGGCAGCTCGAAGGCGTACGGCGTGCCGATGTCCTCGCCGACACCGCCGCCGGGGGAGACGCTCAGTGAGCGGACCAGCTCGCCGTCCTCCCAGACCGCGAAGGCCAGCCAGTCGACGACCGAGTGCATCGCGTGCAGGACGACCCGCCGGCCGGCGGCCAGCCCCAGCAGGTGGGCCGGCAGCTCGGATGGACGGTCCACCATGAACCGCTGGTCGCAGAGGATGTCCACGCCGGGCAAACTCGCCGCGTAGGTCACGTCGTCCGGCGGGTAGCTGCCGTCGGAGAGGGTGCTGCCATCGGTGGCGCGCACGTCGAAACCCGGGTGCGCGCGGCGGACCAGTTCGGCCGTGCGGCGAGTGTCAGGTGTGCCGCCGCGCCGGAGTGCGGTCGGCACGTCCCCGTCGGCGAAGGCCAGCAATCCGGTCTTGGCACCCATCCACCACTCCCCGTCGGTCTTACGCGATGCCGGCGACGCTAGCCGGAAGCTACGACAGCTGGGGGGTCAGGAAATGTAGTGGAGGATCACGTTGTGCACGTGGTGGCTCTTCTGCGCGCCCCGAAACTCCACCTCGTAGGTGTGCGTGCCCACGTGGACGGCGATCGCTCCGGTGGAGAAGAACGAGCCGCCCCACGACTTGTTGCTCACCACGCTCACGCTGGTGATCTTTGAGTACGGGATGCTGGTGATGGCGTACCGCTTGCCGATGAACGACCGGTCCTGGATGATCACGCGCCGGTCGGTGAGCCCGATGAACCCGGTGCCGGTGCCGACGGCGTCGTAGACGGCGATGATCTGCTCTCCGTCGAGCAGTCCACTCTGGATCTGTTGGAACTGCTCCTTGCGGTCGTACGTCGCATTGGCCATGGATCCCACGGTAGGAAGCGGACGCCAGCCGGCCCGGTCGACTAGTCTGCACGCCGCACGGGGGACACGGGGGAAGGAACGCGACATGACCACGGACGACACCAGGTCGAGGCAACCGGCGTCGCCCGGCCTCGCCGAGGCGGCCGCGGGCGAGTGGGAGCCGTGGGCGGGGCCCCGGCCGTCGCACGGGCGGATGAACCGCCTGGCGGTCGCCGCTTTCGTCCTCGGCCTGCTCGGCGGCGTGCTGGGAGCGGTGGTCGGGGTGGTCGCGCTGCACCGGATCAGGCGGACCGGGGAGCGGGGCCGGGGTCTGGCGGTCGCCGGCCTGGTGCTCTGCGGCGTCTGGGCGCTGGCGCTGGTGCTGGTCCTCACCGGGGTGGTGTCCCGGCCCGACCCGGCGGTCGGCGTCCGGGGGCTGCGGGCGGGTGACTGCTTCCGCGTCGACGACACCCCCACGGGTACGCGCACCGCGCCGGAGGAGGTCACCACGGTCCCGTGCACCGCGCCGCACGACGCGGAGCTGGTCGACCGCCTGCCCGCCTACGTTCGGCACGCCGGCGAGGCGTACCCGGGCACGGCCGCGCTGTCGGCGCGGGCCGAGACGGCCTGCCGGCAGCAGCAGCGCAGCTATGTCCTCGACCCGCTCTCGCTCCCGCCGGACGTGCGGCTGCGCTGGTACGTCCCGTCGCGGGTCGAGTGGCCGACCTATCCGCAGATCACCTGCTATCTGGCCGCCGGGTCGACGCCGTTGACCCGGCAGCTGCGCCAGGACGCCACGGTGGTCCGCCCCGAGCAGTTGGCCTACCTGATGGCGACCCGCGAGCTCGACGAGGCCCGGGCCGTCCTCGCCGCCCAGGGCCCGACCGCCCCGCCGGCCGAGCTGCGCGCCATGGTGGCTCGGACGGCGACGGCCAACGGCCGGTTCTGGCTCGCGCTCAGCGCCCAGGCGTGGCCGGCGCAGGTCAAGGAGCCGATGGAGAAGCTGATCGCCGAGGCGCAGGAGGCCGCGGCGTACTGGCGGGACGCCGAGAAGGCCGCCGACCGTGACCAGACGCTCCGGCTGGTGGCGCAGGCCGAGCAGCGTCGCGAGCCGCAGACGGAGCTGGCCGTACGCCGGGCCCTGGGTCTGTCCACCCTGCAGGGCGAACCGGCCCGCTGACACGCGCGAGCCCCGCCGGTCGCATCGGGGGACGCGGGGCGGCGGGGCTGCGGAGGTGCGGTCGTCAGTGGTTGGTGCGCGGGTCGTCGTCGCGGCTGCGGCTGCCCGGCTTCGTCAGGCCCCGGCTGACCAGGTAACCGATGGTCAGCAGGGTCTCAGGAGGGGACGACGGACCGTCGCCGACCGGCCACTCGGCCGGCCCGGTCCCGCACGTTCCGGCGAGGCCGGGCGGCACCGGCGAGCCCTAGGCTGGGAGCGCCGCCGCCGATCACCCCGGCGGTGGGGGACGGGGGCCGACGATGGAGACGTGCCACCAGGCTGCGGCCTCGACGGGTGGCGCTCAGGAGGCGGTGACCGCCCGGTACGCGTCCTCGATGCGGGCCGCCAGCAGGACCTCGCCCTCGGTCAGCGGCTCACCGTCGCCGTGCCCGACCCGGATCTGGGTCTCCTCGTCCCGGCGACTGATCTCGGGACGTAGCCGGAGCGCGTCCGCGACCACCTTGACGCGTTCGGTCAGCGCCGCGTGCTGGGTGTCGTCCATCACGAGGGTCCGCCGGATCTGCTCACCCTCGCGGGTCCACCCGGTGAGGAGCGTCAGCGCGTCGCTGAGGTAGTCGTGCTTCGACCGGCTGTTGAACAGCCCGCGCATCACCGCACCTCCCAGGCGTCGTTGCCGGCTTGTGGCCAAATCGTCGCCGTCCCGTGTCCTCGCGATGTCCCTAGTCTGTCGTCAGTGAGACGGTGTGTCCACGCCCACACTTCCGTGTTCTGCTGACCTACCGGTCGGGGACGGTACCCAAACCGACGATTGATCTGGCACGCTGGACGCCCGTGCGGACCGAACGGGTAGGCGGAAGCGGACAGGCCGAGCGGCGCGAGCCGAAGGTGGTCGTCGGGGCGGCAATCATCCGCGACGGGCGGGTGCTGGCCTGCGCCCGGTCCGCGCCGCCCGAGGTGGCCGGGATGTACGAGTTCCCCGGTGGCAAGGTCGAGCCGGGCGAGAGCGAGACCGCCGCGCTGGCCCGTGAGTGCGCCGAGGAGCTGGCCGTACGCGTCGAGATCGGCGACCGCGTGGGTCGCGACATCCGGATGGCCCACGGCCGCTCGGTGCTCAAGGTGTACGCGGCCCGGCTCCTGCACGACGACCAGCCGAAGGCGCTGGAGCACCAGGCCATGCGCTGGCTCTCCGCCGCCGAACTGGACACCGTCACCTGGCTCCCCGCCGACGTTCCCATCGTGGCCGCCCTCCGCCCCCTCCTGCTGACCGCCCCCTGACCGCCGGGGTCCGCCCGGCGGAGTTGTCGCCCCGACACGCCGACCCGGGCGACAGCTTCATGATCAACGAGCTGGACGACCCCGGGGGAAAGCGACAGGGGGGCGAAAAGGGGACGGGGGCCGGCGGCTGTCGCCGCGGCCCCCGTCGATGCTCGTCCTGATCAGTGCTTCTCGTCCTGGCTCGGGTGAGCGAAGTTGAGGTGCTCCGGCGGCAGCGGGAAGGTGACGTCGTCGCCGAACGGCGACGGTGCCGCCGCCCGGTCGAAGGTCAGCTCCGTCAGCGGCAGCCGGCCGGTGGCGTCGACCGCCGCGGCGGTCGGGTGCGGGACCTCGCGGTGCCAGTTCACACCCTGCTGGGCCTGCACCTCGGCGAGCGGATCGTGCGAACCCCCCGCGTGCGAGTGGACCCCAGCCTGACGAGCGCCGCTGTGCACCGCGGACTCCTTCCCCGCGCTGCCCGCGGTGCTCTGGGGCGTGTCACCCCGACGGAAGATCTTGCTACCAAGCCACACGAGGGGATCGTACCTGCGGTCGACGATCCGCTCCTTCATGGGGATGATCCCGTTGTCGGTGATCTTGATGTGCTCGGGGCAGACCTCCGTGCAGCACTTGGTGATGTTGCAGAACCCCAGCCCCTGCTCGGCCTGCGCGTGATCCTTGCGGTCCGTCTTCGCGTCCAGCGGGTGCATGTCCAGCTCCGCCGCCCGGATGAAGAACCGGGGGCCGGCGAAGGCCTGCTTGTTCTCCTCGTGGTCGCGGATCACGTGGCAGACGGTCTGGCACAGGAAGCACTCGATGCACTTGCGGAACTCCTGCGAGCGCTCCACGTCGACCTGCTGCATCCGGTAGTCCCCGGGTGCCACGTCGGCCGGCGGCGCGAAGGCCGGCATCTCCCGGGCCTTCTCGTAGTTGAACGAGACGTCGGTGACCAGGTCCCGGATGACCGGGAAGGTGCGCAGCGGGGTGACCGTGACCGTCTCGGCCTCCTCGAAGGTCGACATCCGGGTCATGCAGCTCAGCCGCGGCTTGCCGTTGATCTCCATCGAGCAGGAGCCGCACTTGCCCGCCTTGCAGTTCCACCGGCAGGCGAGGTCGGGCGCGTCGGTGGCCTGGAGCCGGTGGATGACGTCGAGGACCACCTCGCCCTCGTTCACCTCGACCGTGTAGTCCTGCAGGTCGCCGCCGGTCTCGTCGCCCCGCCAGATCCGGAACTGTCGCTTGTTGCCCATTACTTGCCCGCCTCCTCAGCGAGGGCGTCGAACTCCGCGAGCTCCTCGTCGGTCAGGTACTTGGCCAGCTCGGCACGGTCGAAGAGGCCGATCAGCTCCGGCCGCATCGTCGGCAGCGGCTTGTGGTCCAGGCGTACGGTGTCGTCGTCCAGGGAGCAGACCAGGTTGACCTGCCGCCACTTCGGCTCCATCGCCGGGAAGTCCTCCCGGGTGTGCCCGCCGCGGGACTCCTGCCGCTCCAGCGCCGCCTTCGCGGTGCACTCCGACACCACCAGCATGTTGCGCAGGTCCAGGGCCAGGTGCCAGCCCGGGTTGTAGCGCCGGCCGCCGCTGGCGCTGACCTTGGCCACCCGCTCGCGCAGCTCCGCCAGCCGGCGCAGCGCGTCGACCAGCTCACCCTCGCGCCGGATGATCCCGACCAGATCTCCCATTACCGCTTGGAGGTCCTGCTGGAGGCTGTACGGGCTCTCACCGGTGTCCCGCTGCAGGGGCGCCAGCGCCGTCTCCACCGCCGCCTCCACCGCGCCGATCGACACCTTCGGCCGCGCGCCGAGCTGGTCGGCGTACGACGCCGCGTGCCCGCCGGCCCGCTTGCCGAAGACCAGCAGGTCGGACAGGGAGTTGCCGCCGAGGCGGTTGGAGCCGTGCATGCCCCCGGAGACCTCACCCGCGGCGAAGAGCCCCCGCACGGTGCCGTACGCGGCGCCCGAGTCCGGGTCCACCTCCACGCCACCCATCACGTAGTGGCAGGTCGGGCCGACCTCCATCGGCTCGGCGGTGATGTCGACGTCGGCCAGCTCCTTGAACTGGTGGTACATCGAGGGCAGCCGGCGACGGATCTCCTCCGCCGAGCGGCGCGAGGCGATGTCCAGGTAGACGCCGCCCGCAGGCGTACCTCGGCCGGCCTTGACCTCGCTGTTGATCGCGCGGGCGACCTCGTCGCGGGGGAGCAGCTCCGGCGGGCGCCGGTTGTTGTCCGGGTCGGTGTACCAGCGGTCCGCCTCCTCCTCGGTCTCCGCGTACTGCTTGCGGAAGACGTCGGGGACGTAGTCGAACATGAACCGCTTGCCCTCGGAGTTCTTCAGCACGCCACCGTCGCCGCGCACCGACTCGGTGACCAGGATGCCCTTCACCGAGGGCGGCCAGACCATGCCGGTGGGGTGGAACTGGAGGAACTCCATGTTGATCAGCGTCGCCCCGGCGCGCAGCGCCAGCGCGTGACCGTCCCCGGTGTACTCCCAGGAGTTCGAGGTGACCTTGTAGGACCGGCCGACGCCGCCGGTGGCCAGCACCACCGCCGGCGCCTCGAAGAGGACGAACTCGCCGGACTCCCGGTAGTAGCCGAACGCGCCGGCGACCCGGTCACCGTCGAGCAGCAGCTCGGTGATCGTGGTCTCGGAGAAGACCTTGATCCGGGCCTCGTAGTCGCCGTGGTCGCGCTTGTCCTCCTGCTGGAGGGAGACGATCTTCTGCTGGAGGGTGCGGATCAGCTCCAGGCCGGTGCGGTCGCCGACGTGCGCCAGCCGCGGGTACTCGTGACCGCCGAAGTTGCGCTGGGAGATCTTCCCGTCCTTGGTGCGGTCGAAGAGCGCCCCGTAGGTCTCCAGCTCCCAGATCCGCTGCGGCGACTCCTTCGCGTGCAGCTCGGCCATCCGGAAGTTGTTGAGGAACTTGCCGCCGCGCATGGTGTCGCGGAAGTGGACCTGCCAGTTGTCCCGGTTGTTCGCGTTCCCCATGGCGGCCGCCGCGCCGCCCTCGGCCATCACGGTGTGCGCCTTGCCGAAGAGCGACTTGGAGATGATCGCCGTCTTCTTGCCCGCCAGCCGGGCCTCGATCGCCGCGCGCAGGCCGGCGCCGCCGGCCCCGATCACGACGACGTCGTAGTGGTGTCGTTCGATGCGAGTGGTAGTCGTCATGTCCAGGCGCCCTCTAGTTGATGAACCGCAGGTCGTTGAACCAGCCGGCCGCGACCGCCATGACGTAGAAGTCCGTCAGGGCGAGGGTGCCGAGGGTGATCCAGGCGAGCTGCATGTGCCGGACGTTCAGGGCGGAGATGAAGGTCCAAGCCTTGTAACGCATCGGAGCCTTCGAGAAGTGCTTGAGCCGCCCGCCGATGATGTGCCGGCAGGAGTGGCAGGAGATCGTGTACGCCCACAGCATCACCACGTTGCCGAGCAGGACGATGTTGCCCAGCCCGAAGCCGAAGCCCTTCGGCGAGTGGAAGGCCAGGATCGCGTCCCAGGTGTTGATCAGCGAGATGATCGCGGCGGCGTAGAAGAAGTAGCGGTGCAGGTTCTGCCCGAGCAGCGGGAACCGGGTCTCGCCGCTGTACGCCTTGTGCCCGTCCGGCACCGCGCACGCCGGCGGCGACAGCCAGAACGAGCGGTAGTACGCCTTGCGGTAGTAGTAGCAGGTCAACCGGAACAACAGCAGGAACGGCAGGGTCAGCGCGGCGTCCGGGATGATCCACCAGCCGGGCAGGAACCGGCCGAAGTGCGAGGCACCCTCGATGCACCGGTCGGTCACGCACGGGGAGTAGAACGGGGTCAGGTAGTGGTACGCGTCGACCCAGTACCACTTGTGCATGAAGACCCGGACCGTCGCGTACGCGACCCAGGCGCTGAGCCCGAGGAAGGTGAGCAGTGGGGCGAGCCACCATCGGTCGGTCCGCAACGTCTTCGCCGCGATGGCGGCGCGCGCCCGCGCCCCCAGCGGCTTCGTTGCCGTTGATGTCATTCGAGTCGTCTCCCTTACGGGGCCCTCGCGGGCGGCGGATCACGTTCCGTTCGGTCAGCGGACCGGTGGGACTGGGTCCACTGCCACGTCTTTGCGCACACCAACGACCGCACCGGCATGACGGCGCAGCTAAGTGACACACGTTACGCCGATCTCCACGGCCCGGCCGCGCAACGCAGTGTCCCGTGTGTCCCGCAGGTTGGAAAGACCCGGAGCATGATCAATGTGCGCTGGCCGGAAAAGATCGTCTCCGGTTGACGCCGAACGGTCAGCCGGAGACCCCGCCGATGGTCCTGCCGGCCAGCGCGGTCACCGCGTGCCGCTCCGACTCCAGGCAGGATTCCACCAGATCCGCCATGGCGGCGAAGAGCTCCTGCCGGCCGACCGCCCCGAGCTGGTCCTCGGCGGTGAACTCCTCGGTGAGTTCGGCCAGGCGCCGGGTCAGCTCCCGGATCTCGGCCTCGGCGTCGCGCCCCCGGCTGAAGACCAGCGCCATGCGCTGCTCGGCCACCTCGGTGTACGCGCCGAGTCCCCGCACCGTGTCCAGGGCGAGTGCCGCGAGGCGCGACCACTGTTCACCGGAGTGGCGAAACAGCGCTGCGGCCTCGGTGAGCCGGTCGCCGACCAGGGGTGCGGCCTCGTCGAGGAAGTCGGCGTAGACCGGCCGGGTGGCGCCGGGCGCGGTGTACTCCACCTCCAGGCACTCGTACAACCGGCGCACCCCGTGGAAGAAGGGCACCGGGGCCCCGAAGCGCCGGGCCCAACCGGTTCTGGTGCGGGTGTCGCGCAACTGGTGGGCGAGCTTCGCCATGCCGCTGAAGCCGAAGTTGGTGTCGAAGCTGTTGTGGAGGACCGGACCGGTCAGGTGTGCGACGGTGGTGGCGACGGCGTCGCGGATCGCGGTCGGCAGGTCGGTCCGCTGGCGGGTGGCGGTGACCGTGACGGCCTGGTGGCGCCCCTTGCGGTGGGCCGACCAGGCGGCGGCGAACGTCTGCACCGGGAGCTGGCGGGGATGCGGCCCCTCGTCGTCCAGGTGGAGGACATCCCCGTCGACGCCGGCGACCACCACCGGATAGGGGTCGTTGCCGGGCCCGGTTCCAGTCCGTGCCACGGGAGTCGACTGCGGTCCACGGTGGCGAAGACAGGTCGGCCTCCGCCCAGCGCCGTCCGGAGCCGGTCGATCGCCGGTCCCGCCTTCGAGCTGTGTTCCTCGACGTACGGCAGGCCCAGCCGGTCCAGCGCGGCCGGCACCCAGGGCTGTGGATGGTGCTGGGCCACGATGGTCAGCAACGGGGGCAGGTCGCGGTACTCGAACACCGCGTACATGAATCCCACACCGCCGCCGAGCCCGGCGAGCATGGCCTCGGTGTACGGGGCGTCGGTGTGCGGCGCGCGCACCCCCTGTGCCGCCAGCACGTGGGCGAGCAGCCCCGACTCGCGGTGCTGGCGGGGACCGAAGGTGCGGTAGCCGGGCACGAGGCCCGGCGGGAGCACCCGGTCCGCCGACGGCTCGGCGTGGGCCAGCACCTGGCGGCGGGCGCTGGTCCAGCTCTCGCCGGTGGCCGCCATGCGGGCCCGTACCCGCTGCTTGAGCTTCTTCTGTTCGGTCATGAGCTACGCCTTCTGGACAGCGCGACCGCCGTACCCCACGCCAGCGTCGCGTCCATCCGGCGGATCGGCCCGAACGACACGCGTCACTCGCGATGGCAACGGGCCACCTTCGCCCCCGCTCGGCCAGGCGGCGTGGGCGCCAGGTCAGGAGGTCCGGCACGCGAGCGTGCCGGCGACCACGATACCCGAGGTCAGCCGGAGGCGCCGCCGGTGAAGTTCCACGCCGCCAGGCGCAGCGCCGGCGCCTCCCACCAGACCCCGTCCAGCCGGTCCGGCTGGCGGACCGGCCGTCGCCCGAGGCCGAGCACCGCGCCCGGCGCCAGCGCCCGCGGGTACGACTCGGTGAACCGGAAGTCGCGAACCGCCCGGGTCGGCACGCCGTCCTCGACCAGCCACACCCCGTTGCGGGTCAGCCCCGTGATCACCAGGCTCTTCGGATCGAGCACCCGGGTGTACCAGAAGTCGCTGACCAGCAGCCCGCGCTCCATCCCGGCGACCAGCGCGGCAGTGTCCCCGTCCGTCACCGCCCCGGGCGTGACCTCGGCGCCGCCGTCGGGCCGCCCGACCGGGCCGGTGGCGGCGAGCAGGCGGAGGTTGCGCGGGATCGGGCCGAAGGTGGAGGCGCCGACCATGCCGTGGCCGGTGGACCCGGTGCCCACCTCGGCGCCGCTGCGCCGGTCGTGCGCCACCGCGCGGGTCACCCCGGCCTCGACCAGCGTCAGCGCCCGCCGGGCGCTGCCCTCCAGGTCGTACGGGAGGGCGGAGGCGTGCAGCGGGTCGTCGACCAGGGTCACCGACGGGTCGAACTGGGCGGTGCCCAGCTCGGCGAAGGACTGCCGCTCGGCGTACCGCTTGCCGTTGAAGCCGTACCAGGAGAAGTTCTGCAGCAGATCGCCCACCGCGGCCGGCTCCAGCACCACCTCGTACCGGCCCGGGGGCAGCTCCACCGGATCGGCGGCGGCGCGCGCCTTGCCGGCGGCCCGGGTGCCCAGCGCCGCCCCGTCGAGGTCGGCCAGGCGGTCGGCGCAGAGCCGCGCCACCCCGTCCGCGCCGCCGGCCCGGGCGATGCCGTCCATCGCCGCCTCGGTGGTGCGGCCCTGCGCGGTGTGGCCGGCGGAGTTGGCGAACGCCCCGGACCGGTACGACGTCCGGCAGTAGCCGGCCGCCTCCAGGCCGCCCACCGCGTCGACGAAGGCGCGGACCCGGTCCGCCCGCGCGTCCGGCTCGGCGTAGGCGGTGTCCTCGTCGAGCAGGCCGCTGG
The DNA here is from genome assembly GCF_029893845.1 of Micromonospora sp. A200. Lineage (NCBI taxonomy): Bacteria > Bacillati > Actinomycetota > Actinomycetes > Micromonosporales > Micromonosporaceae > Micromonospora > Micromonospora sp. A200. The sequence goes on from NZ_JARXXY010000035.1 coordinate 16,327, forward strand.
AGCGCACCGCCATGGGCGGGGTCAACCCCGGCCAGGCCGGGTCCGGCGGGCAGAGCCGCGCTGCCGCCACCGTCCGCTCGACCAGCGCGTGCAGGCCGTCGGAGTCGACCAGGCTGCCACCGCCGGCGGCGGTCCGGCCGTCGACGTGCAGCCGCAACCGCACCGAGATCCCGGACTCGGCCACGTTCTGGTGGATGAAGGAGTTGGCGAACCGGGTCAGCGCCAGGTCGTGCCGGGTCACCGCCACCTCGGCCTGCGCGTCGGGGCCGGCCAGCCGGCGGACCAGCTCCACCACCTGACCGGCGACGTCCAGCTCGGTCATGCTGCCACCCCTCCGTTCGCGACTGCGGGACTCGCTCGCTGCGCTCGCTCATTCCTCGCGCTCACGCACGGACCCCCACTCGGACGTCGCGGAAGCGGGCCGGGGCGGCCGGGTGGCCGGTGTGGCCGACCTGGCCGGGCTGGCCCTTCCCGCAGTTGGGCGTGCCCCAGGCGACGGTCTCGGAGGAGAGCATGTCCATCGAGCGCCAGAAGAGCGGGCCGATGCCGGTGTAGGTGGGGTTGCGCAGCATCCGCCCGCGCCGGCCGTTCTTCACCTCCCAGCCGATCTCGCAGCCGAACTGGAAGTTGAGCCGCTTGTCGTCGATCGACCAGGAGCGGTTGACGTCCATCAGCACCCCGTCGTCGGTGGCGGCGATGATCTCGTCGAGCGTGTGCGGGCCGGGCTCCAGGCCCACGTTGGTCATCCGGACCATCGGCAGCCGGGCCCAGCCGTCGGCCCGTACGCTGCCGCCGTGGTCGAGACCGGCGACGGCGGCCGAGTCCCGACCGGCGAGCACGCCCACCCAGCGCCCCTCGCGGACCGCGTCCCGGCGGACCGCTGGGGAGCCCTCGTCGTCGAAGCCGAAGCTGCCCAACGCGCCCGGGATGGTCGGGTCGATGGTGACGTTCATCAGCTCGGAGCCGTAGCGCAGCGAGCCGAGCTGGGCCAGGTCCAACCAGGACGTGCCGGCGAAGGCGGCCTCCCAGCCGAGGATGCGGTCCAGCTCGATGGCGTGGCCGACCGACTCGTGGATCTGCAGGGCGAGCTGTTCGCCGCCGAGGATGAGGTCGGTCTCGCCGGCCGGGCACTCGGGCGCGGTGAGCAGCGCCCGGGACTCCTCGGCGATGCGCGCGGCGTGCGCGGTGAGGTCCAGCGACTCGACCAACTCCCAGCCGGTGGTGCCGTACTGGCCCCGGTAGCTGGGGTAGGAGCGGCGCTGGGTCTCGCCGTCACCGATGGAGGTGGCCGAGATGCCGCCGCCGCACTCGCGGATGCGCTGGTCGATCCGGTGCCCCTCACTGGAGACGAACCACTTGGCGGTGTCCCAGATCTGGTAGAGCCCCTCGGCCAGGTCGGCACCGTGCTCCCGCATCGTCGCGGTGGCCCCGACCAGCAGGTCGCCCTTGTCGGAGAGGGCGACCCCGAGCGGGTCGACCCGGCACGACGAGGCCCAGCTCGCCACGGCCGTTCCGGTCGGCACCAGGTCGATCGGCGGGCCGGGCACCCGCGCGCTCGCGGCGGCGATCGCCGCGGCGCGCCGGCCGGCATCGCGGGCCGCGGCGTCGGACAGCTCCGGTACGGCGTGGAAGCCCCAGCTCGATCCGACCAGCGCCCGCACCCCCAGGCCGATGCTCTCGTCCTGGACCAGCTCCTCGATGGCGCCGTTGCGGGCCGACATCGACTCGTAGCGGCGGTGCATCACCCGGGCGTCGGCGTACCGGGCGCCCGCGTCGAGGGCGGCCTGGACGGCGGCGGAGGCCGCGTCGAACTCGGTCATGCGCCCGACCCTAGGCGAGCCGGCCGACGTTCGTCAGCCGACGACGCCACCCCTCCCGCACCTGCCCCGTGCTCGGCACCGTTTGCGGCGTGTCGCGGTATCGACCTGCGGTGATGCCGCGACACGCCGCAAACCCTGTGGATCATGCCGGCGGTGCCGGTGGGTGCGCGCCCGTTGTCGACTCGTTACGCTGTGGGCCGCTGACAGCTCCGCGGCTTGTAGCTTATTTTCACCCTCGAAGCTTTGTTGTAGGTTCTCTACAACCTGAGGGAGGCGGTCGTGGACAGTCCGGAACCCGTGCCGTCCGGGCAGTCGGAGGACCGCCCCGGCGTGCCGGAGCAGCGCGTCGCCGAGGCGCCCCACCTGCGCGTCGACGACCTGCGGGTCAGTTTCGCCACCACCGACGGCGTGGTCCGAGCCGTGGACGGGGTCTCCTTCGACGTGGCGCGCGGGCGCACGCTCGGCATCGTCGGCGAGTCCGGCTCGGGCAAGAGCGTCACCTCGCTGGCCATCCTGGGCCTGCACGACGCCAAGCGGACCACCATCACCGGGGAGATCACCCTCGGCGGTCGTCAACTGGTCGGCCTCGGAGACGAGGAGGTGCGCCGGCTGCGCGGCCGGGACATGGCGATGATCTTCCAGGACCCGCTGTCGGCACTGCACCCCTACTACACGGTGGGCCGGCAGATCGCCGAGGCGTACCGGGTGCACCACCCGGGGGCGGGCCGGCGGGAGGCGCGTACCCGGGCGGTCGACATGCTCGGCCGGGTCGGCATCCCGCAGCCGGCGCGCCGCTTCGACCAGTACCCGCACGAGTTCTCCGGCGGCATGCGGCAGCGGGCGATGATCGCGATGGCGCTGGTCAACGACCCGGACCTGCTGATCGCCGACGAGCCGACCACCGCCCTCGACGTGACCGTGCAGGCGCAGATCCTGGACCTGCTCACCGACCTGCAGGCCGAGTTCCACTCGGCGATCATCCTGATCACCCACGACCTGGGTGTGGTCTCCCAGGTCGCCGACGACGTGCTGGTGATGTACGGGGGTCGGGCGGTCGAGCGGGGCACGGTCGAGCAGGTGCTGCGGCGCCCGCAGCACCCGTACACCTGGGGGTTGCTGTCGAGCGTGCCCTCGCTGCACGGCGACGCGGACGCGGACCTGGTGCCGATCCCCGGCACGCCGCCCTCGCTGATCAACCTGCCGTCGGGCTGCGCGTTCCACCCGCGCTGCCGGTACGCCGGCCGCAACGGTGACCGTTCGCGCACCGAGGTGCCCGAGCTGGGTCCGGCGGGCGAGGCCGGCCATCTGGTCGCCTGTCACCTGTCGGCGCAGGAGCGCACCCGGCTCTACCAGGAGGACGTGGCACAGGTGGGGGTGGCCCGATGAGTGAGACCGAACCCCTGCTGCGGGTACGCGGGCTGACCAAGCACTTCCCGGTGCGCACCGGACTACGCAGCCGGGGGCTGGTGCGGGCGGTCGACGGGTTGGACTTCGACGTGCGGCCGGGGGAGACCCTGGGCCTGGTCGGGGAGTCCGGCTGCGGCAAGACCACCACCGGCCGGATGCTGGTGCGGCTGCTGGAGCCCAGCGCCGGGACCATCGAGTTCGCCGGCCGGGACATCACCCACGCCCGGCGGCGGGAGCTGCGGCCGCTGCGGCAGGACCTCCAGATCATCTTCCAGGACCCGTACGCCTCGCTGAACCCCCGGCACACCGTGGGCCGGATCGTGGCGATGCCGTTGCAGGTCAACGGCATCGACCCGCCCGGCGGGGTGCGCAAGCGGGTGCAGGAGCTGCTGGAGCTGGTCGGGCTGAACCCGGAGCACTACAACCGCTACCCGCATGAGTTCTCCGGCGGGCAGCGGCAGCGCATCGGCATCGCCCGGGCGCTCGCGCTGCGGCCCAAGCTGATCGTCGCCGACGAGCCGGTCTCCGCGCTGGACGTCTCGATCCAGGCGCAGGTGATCAACCTGCTCCGGGACCTGCAACGCGACCTCGACCTGGCGTTCGTGTTCATCGCCCACGACCTGGCCGTGGTGCGGCACTTCTGCCAGCGGGTCGCCGTCATGTACCTCGGCCGGATCGTCGAGGTCGGCGACCGGGCCGACATCTACGAACGGCCGCAGCATCCGTACACCCGGGCCCTGCTGTCGGCGATCCCGGACGTGACGGCGCTCGGCCCGGCCGGGCGGATCCGGCTGGCCGGCGACGTCCCGACGCCGCTGGACCCACCGTCGGGCTGCCGGTTCCGGACCCGCTGCTGGAAGGCGCAGGACGTCTGCGCCACCGAGGAACCGGCCCTGGTGCCCCGGGACGGCGGCCGGCAGGCCACCGCCTGCCACTTCCCCGAAGGGGAACCGGCTGGCACGAGCCCCGAAGGGGAACCGGCCGGCACGAGCCCGGAGGCCGGCCCGGTGGCCGCCGCCGGCCCGGTGGTCCCGGTGCGGCCGGCGGAGTCGGTGGAGTCGGTGGAGTCGGCGAGTTCGACGGCTCCGGCCGGGTCGACGCCCCCGGCCGGGTCGGTGGGCGCGAGCGGCGAGGAGGTGGCGAAGTGAGTCTGTCCCCGATCGAGGGCGTGGCGCTGGCGGAGATCGAGTCCGGCGGCGACGGCGACGCGCCGCGGAGCAGGGGCGTCGTCGGCCGGTCACCCGGCCAGCTCGCGCTGGCCCGGCTGCGCCGGGACCGGACCGCCCGGGTCAGTGCCGCCCTGCTGGTCTTCTTCGTGGTGGTCGCGCTGGTCGCCCCGCTGCTGTCGATGGTGTACGGCGTCGGTCCCGGCGAGGACTTCAAGGACAAGCTGGACCGGTGCTGCGGCATGCCGCTGGGCTACCTGGGCGGCATCTCCGGCGAGCACTGGTTCGGGCTGGAGCCCGGCACCGGCCGGGACATCTTCATCCGGATGGTGTACGGCCTGCGGACCTCCCTGCTGATCGCCTTCTCGGCGGCGGTGCTCAGCACCGCGCTCGGCGTGACGCTCGGCGTCGTCGCCGGCTACCTGGGCGGCTGGGTCGACGCGGTGATCACCTGGATCACCGACCTGGTGCTGGCCATGCCGTTCCTGATCATCGCGCTGGCCCTGATGCCGACGCTGGTGCTGCGCTTCTACGGCGAGCGCGCCGCGGTGCCGGAGGCGTTCGGCGTGGCGATGCTGATCGCGATCTTCGCGGTCTTCGGCTGGACCAGCACCGCCCGGCTGGTCCGCGGGCAGGTGATCGCGCTGCGCGAGCGGGAGTTCGTGGAGGCCGCCCGGGCCAGCGGCGCCGGCCTGGGGCACATGCTCTTCCGGCAGCTGCTGCCGAACATCTGGGCGCCGATCCTGGTGGCCTTCTCGCTGGCGGTGCCGCAGTTCATCACCAGCGAGGCGGCGCTGGCCTTCATCGGGGTCGGCCTGACCGACGAGACGCCCAGCTTCGGCCGGATGATCTACCGGAGCCTGGACTACCTCCAGACCGACCCGGCGTACGTCTTCTTCCCCGGCGTCACCATCTTCGCGCTGGTGCTGGCCTTCAACCTCTTCGGGGACGCGCTGCGCGACGCGCTCGACCCGAAGTCGTCGCGGTAGGGGTGCCGACATGGCCCGTTTCCTGATCAAGCGGATCTTCTCCGCCGCCCTCACCCTCTTCGTGGTGAGCGTGCTGACCTTCCTGATGTTCTTCGCGCTGCCCCGCGACCCGGTCAACGGGATGTGCCCGAAGAACTGCAACCCGGAGCGGCTGGAGCGGGTACGCCAGGAGCTGGGGCTGCGCGACCCGCTCGTCACCCAGTACGCCGGCTACATGAAGGGCATCTTCACCGGCCGGGACCTGGGCAGCGCCCAGGGCGGGCGGTGTGACGCCCCCTGCCTGGGCTGGTCCTACGTGGCCAACGAGGCGGTCTCCGACACCATCGCCCGGGTGCTGCCGGTGACGCTGAGCATCGTGATCCCGGCGGCGATCCTCTGGTTGCTGCTCGGGGTGGGTCTCGGCATGATCTCCGCGCTGCGTCGGGGCACCTGGGTGGACCGGGCCGCGATCGGCTTCTCGCTGACCGGCGCCTCGTTGCAGCTCTACTTCGTCGGCGCGGTGCTGCTGCTGGTCTTCGTCTACACCACGCGGCTGCTGCCGGTGCCCGGCTACACGTCGATCCTCGACAACCCGCTGAAGTGGGCGAGCGGGCTGGTGCTCGCCTGGGTCGCGCTGGCCTTCCTCTTCTCCGCCATCTACGCCCGGCTGTCCCGGGCGCAGATGCTGGAGACGCTGTCGGAGGACTTCGTCCGGACCGCGCGGGCCAAGGGCCTGGCCAAACCCCAGGTGTACGGGCGGCACGCGCTGCGCGCGGCGATCACCCCGGTGGTGACCATCGCCGGGCTGGACGTCGGCGGGGCGCTGGGCGGCACGGTGATCACCGAGCTGACCTTCGGCCTGACCGGGCTGGGGCGTACCGCCGTGGACGCGGTCAAGGGCGGTGACCTGCCCACCATCATGGCCACCGTGCTGATCTCGGCCTTCTTCGTGGTGGTCGCCAACCTGGTGGTGGACCTGCTCTACGCCGCGATCGACCCGCGGGTCCGGCTGGGCTGACGCCGTCGCGGGTCGGGAGCGGACACCCGCTCCACGCGTCGTTGAAATTTATCGACAACTGTTACACAACTCGAAGGTTTTCTTCTTTACGATCCTCGGGACGTCGGCGGGTCCCCGCCCGGCGCCCGCAGAGCACACGGTGGAGGAGGTACGACATGCGACCACGGGTGGCGGCAGCCGCATCCGGCGCTATCGCACTGGTTGTGGCGTTGGGCGCGTGCACGAAGAACACGGACGACGGCCCGGTGGTGGACAACAACCGGAAGCAGACCGGGGTGATCGCGACCGACCCGAAGGACTCCCAGGGGCCGGCGGCCGAGGTCGAGGGGGCCCAGAAGGGCGGCACCTTCAGCATCATCCGGGAGACGCCGATCTCCCACCTGGACCCGCAGCGGACGTACTCGTTCGCCGGCCTGATGGCCAACCCGCTCTTCGCCCGCTACCTGACCACCTGGAAGGACGACGGCAAGGGCGGCCTGGTGCTCGTCGGCGACCTGGCCGAGACGCCCGGCACCAACGTCAACAACGACTGCAAGGTCTGGGAATTCAAGATCAAGGACGGGGTGAAGTTCGAGGACGGCAGCGCGATCACCGCCAAGGAGATCGCGTACGGCATCGCCCGCTCCTTCGACCCGGACCTGCCCGGCGGCCCGACCTACATCCAGGAGTGGCTGGCCGACAGCCCGCAGTTCGACACCAAGTGGGACTTCAAGAAGAACAAGACCGGGCTGCCCCCGGGCCTGACCACGCCGGATGCGAAGACGCTGCGCTTCGAGTTCGCCAAGCCCCGCTGCGACCTGCCGTTCGCCGTCTCGCTGCCGACCACCGCGCCGCTCAAGCCGGAGATGGACACCGGCGTCAACCTCGACCAGAAGCCGTTCTCCTCGGGCCCGTACAAGGTCGCCAAGCACCAGGTCGGCGTCCAGCTGACCCTGGATCGCAACCCGAACTGGGACCCGAAGACCGACCCGGTGCGGCATCAGTACCCGGACCAGTTCGTCTGGACGTTCGGCCCGACCGCCGACGCCGCGAACAACCGGGTGATCGCCGACAACGGCGCGGACCAGAGCGCACTCGCGTGGAACTTCGTGCCCGCCTCGCTGGTGGCCAAGGTCGCCGGTGACGCCAACCTGAAGTCGCGGACCATCCTCTCCCCGACGCCGAGCGCCAACCAGCTGGTCATCAACACCCAGCGGGTCACCGACCTCAAGGTCCGGCAGGCGCTCAACTACGCCATCGACCGGGACGGCCTGATCAAGACCATCGGTGGCTCCACCGTGGCGGCCCCGCTGACCACGCTGATGCCGCCGGCGACGATCGGCTACAAGGCGTACGACGCGTACCCGGCGGGCGCCAGCGGCGACATCGACAAGGCCAAGGAGCTGCTCGGCGGCCAGACCCCGCAGCTCGTCCTCGGCGCCTCCGACGACTCGGAGGAGCAGGAGATGGCCACCCAGATCAAGAGCAACCTGGAGAAGGCCGGCTTCAAGATCACGATCCGGAACATCCCGGACGACGCCAAGCTCGACGAGATCAAGAAGAAGAACAATCCCTGGGACCTGTACATCGGCAACTGGGCGGCGGACTGGCCGAGCGGCGCGTCCATCCTGCCGGTGCTCTACGACGGCCGGTCGATCAAGGCCGAGGGCAACAGCAACCAGTCCTACTTCAACGACCCGGCCATCAACGCCGAGTTCGACCGGATCCTGGCCATGTCCCCGGCCGACCAGGGCCCGGAGTGGGGCAAGCTCGATGAGCGGATCATGAAGGAGCACGCCCCGGTGGTGCCGCTCTACGTCGACGTGGCCTACGTCGTGCACGGCTCCAAGGCCGGCGGGGTCTTCATCTCCAGCGTCTTCGGCTACCCGTCCTTCGTCAACGCGCACGTCAAGCAGTAACTCGCGGTAGGGACGGGCCCCGGTCGACAACGGTGTCGGCCGGGGCCTTCCGCGTGTCAGAGGTGCGTACGCAGGAAGTCCAGCTCCAGCCGGAGCAGCCGCTCGGACAACCCGTCGGCGGCCAGGTGGCTGGCCCCGGTCAGCGGCAGCACCGCGTGCGGGCGCCCGGTGGCCAGCAGCGCCGCCGACAGCCGCAGCGTGTGCGCGGCCACCACGTTGTCGTCGGCCAGGCCGTGCACCAGCAGCAGCGGCCGGGCCTGCTCCGACCCGACCAGCGGCTCGGCGGCCAGCTCCACCAGCGAGTGGTGGCCGTACACGTCGATCCCGTCGTCCGGCAGGCCCAGGTAGCGCTCGGTGTAGGCGGTGTCGTACAGGTGCCAGTCGGTGACCGGGGCGCCGGCGATGCCGCAGCGGAAGAGCTCCGGGTGCCGCAGCACGGCCAGCCCGGCCAGCCAGCCGCCGAACGACCAGCCCCGGATCGCCACCCGGTCCAGGTCCAGGTCCGGGTGCTTGCCGGCCAGCGCGGTCAGCGCGTCCACCTGGTCGGCCAGGATCACGTCGGCCAGCCGGCGGTGCACCGCCTTCTCGAACGAGGGCGCCACCCCCGGGGTGCCCCGGTTGTCCACGGTCACCACCGCGAAGCCGGAGTCGGCCCACCACTGCCGTTCCAGCCAGGCCGCCCGGGCGGCCACCACCTCCTGGTGCCCCGGACCGCCGTACACGTCCAGCAGCACCGGCAACCGGGTGCCCTTGACGTGGTCGCTCGGGTAGAGCACGCCGGAGGGCAGCCGCCGGTCGGTCACCCGGACCAGCATCGGGCGCGGGGCGTACGGCGGGGTGGCGGCCAGCGAGCGCAACTGGGCCACCTCCCGGTCGCCGCGCCAGACCGACCAGCTCGTCCCCGCGTCGTCCAGCGAGGCGGTGCCCACCACCAGCACGTCCCCGCCGACCGCGGCGGTGTGCCAGCCGGGGGTGCCGCTCATCCGGCGGGCGTCCACGCCGCCGCCGATCACCGTGCGGACCCGGTACAGGTGGCGCTGGCTCGGCTCGCCCTCGCTCGCCTCGACCAGCAGGTCCGCCGGGCCGCCGCCGGTGGGCAGCCGCCCCACCACCCGGCGGACGTAGAGCGAGGGCGGGGTGAGCAGGGTGCCGTCGGCGAAGAGGCAGCGGGCGTCGTACCCGTCGTGGGCCAGCTCCCCGCCGACCAGGACCCGGCCGTCCGGCAGGTGCGCCGGGGTGCCCGGGATCGGCTCCACCCAGCGCGGGTCGGCCAGCTCGGCGTGCACCTGGGTCTCCCCGGTGCGCGGGTCCACGGCCAGCACCAGGCCGTGCTGCTGCGAGCGGCGCAGCACCGTGATCAGCGGCCCGCCGTCGGCCCAGCCCACCGAGGCCAGGTAGGGGTAGGTCTCGCGGTCCCAGTGCACGTCGACCCAGCCGTCGTCGAGGTCGAGCAGGTGCAGGCTGACCTCGGCGTTCGGCCCGCCCGCCCGGGGGTACGCGACCGTGGTCGGCGGGCTCGTCGGGTCGGCCGGGTCGTGCAGGTGCCAGCGCGGCAGCCGGGACTCGTCCACCCGGGCGGCCAGCACCGACCGGCCGTCGGGTGCCCACCAGTAGCCGCGGAACCGGTCGAACTCCTCGGCCGCGACGTGCTCGGCCAGCCCCCAGGTCACGCCGGAGTCCTCGCCGGCCAGCAGGGTGTCGGTGCCGTCGGACTCGACCACCCGCAGCTGGCCCCGGCGGACCCCCTCGGCGGCGTCGGTGACGTACGCCAGCCGCTCGCCGGTCGGGTCCGGCCGGGGGTCGATCACCGGCCCGACGGTCTCCACCTCGACCACGTCGCCGTGCACCAGGTCGGCCCGGAACAGCCGCCCGGCCAGCGCGAAGACCGCCACCCGGCCGGCGGCGTCCAGGGCGTACGAGCCGATGCCGGCGCTGCTGAGCCGCAGCCGTTCGCGCAGCGCCCGCTCGCCCGGGGCGAGCGCGCCCGGTTCGGCGTCGGCGCCGAGCAGCGCGGCCGGGTCGGCGATCAGCCGCTCCTCGCCGCTGGCGACCTCCAGCGACCAGAGTTGCTCGGCCGGGTCCTCGGGACCGCCCGAGCGGAGGAAGACCACCCGGGAGCCGTCGTCGGCCACGGAAACGGCGCGCGGCGCCCCGTGGCTGAACCGACGGGTGCGGGCGGCCAGCTCGGGAAAGTCCACAGCTCCAGATCGTAGGGCGGCTCGCGACGTGATGTGGCCGACCTGGGCGGACGCGTCAGGGTCGGCCGGCGAGGACCGCCGGTTAGAGTGACGGACGTGACGACGCTGCCCGATCGACGCCTTCTGCTGGTTCACGCGCACCCCGACGACGAGTCCATCGGCACCGGGTCGACGATGGCCTGGTACGCCGCCAGCGGCGCTCACGTCACGCTGGTCACCTGCACTCTCGGCGAGGAGGGCGAGATCCACGTGCCGGAGCTGGCGCAGCTCGCCGCCGCCGAGGCCGACCAGCTCGGCGGCTACCGGATCGGCGAGCTGGCGGCCGCCTGTGCCGCGCTCGGCGTCACCGACCACCGCTTCCTCGGCGGCGCCGGCCGCTACCGCGACTCCGGCATGATGGGACTCGCCACCAACGAGCACCCCCGGGCCTTCTGGCAGGCCGACCTCGACGAGGCCGCCGGGCACCTGGTGGAGATCATGCGTGAGGTCCGCCCGCAGGTGATGATCACGTACGACCCGAACGGCTTCTACGGCCACCCCGACCACATCCAGGCCCACCGGGTGGCGATGCGGGCGCACGAGCTGGCCGCCGCCGAGGGCTGCGCCCCGGCCAAGGTCTACTGGACGGCCATGCCGCGCAGCGCGCTGGAGGCCGGCCTGACCGCCTTCACGGAGGCCTCCGACAACCCCTTCGACGGCATCGACAGCGTCGACGAGCTGCCCTTCGGCACGCCCGATGCGCAGATCGCCGCGCGGATCGACGCCACCGACCAGCATGCCGCCAAGGAGGCGGCGATGCGCGCGCACGCCACCCAGATCCCGGCCACCTCGTGGCTGTACTCGATCGCCGGCAACTTCGGCGCCGAGTTCATGGGCGTGGAGTACTTCACCCTGGCGGTGGGCGAGAAGGGCCCCGGCAGGGGCCCGTACGGCTGGGAGGACGACATCTTCGCCGGGCTGGCCGCGGACGGCACCGACCGCTCCCCGGTCGCGGTGGCCGGGCTCCGGTGACCCTGCCCGCCGCGCCGATGACGGTGGTCGAGGAGCAGGTCACACCGCCGCCCCCGGGCCGGTCCACGCGGCTGCTCGACGTCGCCCTGCGGATCGCCGGCGGGCTGGTCTCGGTGGTCGGCGGGGTGCTGGTGGCGCTGCTCGGGCTGCTGCTGTCCACCGTCCGGGTGGGCGGTCACCTGATCGGGGTGTCGGTGCTGGTCACCATCGGTGCGGCGATCGCGGTGAGCTGGTTCGCGTACGCCACGGTCGGCCGCAAGTGGGCGGTGGCGCTGCCGGCGTTGCCGTGGTTCGTGCTGATGGCCGTGGCGGCGGTCCGCACGACCGAGGGCGACCTGCTCGTCGCCGGCGACAACTGGGTGGGGCTGGGCATGATCACCGCCGGGGCGATGACCTTCGCGGTGATGGCGTTCCGGCAGATCCTCAGCCCGCCGCAACGACGTCACGACGGGTGATGACGCCGCACAGCCTGTGGTGGTAGACATTCCTGCCAGAAGGCTCGCCGGTGGGGCGGGCGATACGGCGGGAGGCGTGCGATGGGGAATCGGTGGCGCGCGGTCGGCGTGCTCGCGGGGGCGCTGTTCGCGGTCAACGTGGTGGCTCGGGTGATCATCAAGCTCGGCTTCGACGGGAACGACACCGCCGCCGACCGGGTCTCGCTGGGCATGTTCGTGGTGATCGGGCTGATCCTCGCCGGGGTCGTCTTCGTGCAGGGCCGTACCCGTCCGGTGGGCGCCTGGGGCACCGACGTGGGCGCGGGGGTGCTGGTGGCGCTGCTGCTGACCGTGCTGGTCGGGCCGCTGCTGGTCGGCAACAACCCGTTCGGCGGGGGTGCCGGGCTGTTCTTCGCCCAGATCTGGCTCTACCTGCTGGCCGCCGGGGCCGGCGTGGCGGTCGGCTACCTGCTGCTCACCGCGCTCGGCCTCGACCACCGCTCGCAGCAGCTCAAGCGGTACGCCGAGATCAAGTCGGCCAAGCCGCGCCGGGTCGTCCGCCGCTGAGGCGTCGAGTTCTCCGGTCCCGATCGGCCGGGCTTGGGTCCCGGCGTGTCGTGGCGTCGGTGGCAACGTCGGTGTGAGCGATATGCCTGAGCGGCATATTTATGACTCTCAGGCATATCGCTCGTACGGGTGTCCGTCCTCCGGCCGGCCCCTTCTTTGGTACCCCGAACGACCTGCGGGAATCGTCCCTGTGCTCAGCCCGGAGCGACCCGGGTCAGGTAGGTGTGGTGGGTGGTGAAGCCCAGTCCCCGGTAGAGCGTCACCGCGGCGGTGTTGCGCTGCTCCACCTGGAGGAAGGCGTGCGTCGCTCCCTCCGCCACGCCCCAGTCGACCAGGGCCCGGACCACCCGACCGGCCAGCCCGCGCCGCCGGGCCTCGGGCACCACCTCGATCAGGCTGAGCCCGAGCCAGCGTCCCCGCCCGGTGACGGTGCCCCGGCCGATCGCGACCAGCGTGCCGTCGGCGTACACGTGGGCGAAGCGGACCCGGCCCACGGCGGTGAGCACGTGCCGGGCGGCGTCCGGGAGGCCGCCCTTGCGGCCGGCGGCGATCGCGAGGCAGTCGTCCGACGGCGCGGCGGCCAGCTCGACCGGCGGCGAGCCGGCCGGGGCCGACGCGGCCGGCGGCAGCGCGGCGAGGGCGACGGTCTGCACCAGCACCGGTGGCCGGCTGCCCCAGCCCCGGGCGTCCAACTCCGCGCCGACCGGCGCGGCCAGCGGGAGCGGGGTGTTCACCATGGCAGGTTGCCCCTGGTCGGCGTACCAGCGCTCCACCGCGTCCAGCGCGGCCGGCAGCGGCCGGTCCGGGTCGCCCACCGGCAGCGCGGAGTTGGCCCGGCCGGACCAGCCGGCGGCGGACCGCAGCAGCCAGTCGCCCAGCCGGTCCCGGACGGCGGCGGGCCACGCCTCGTCGGAGGCCAGCTCCAGCTCGATCACGGCGGAGGCGGTCGGCCGGCGGGTCGGCGGCACCCGCTTGGCCCGGTGCACCTCGGTCACCGGCACCCGCAGCCGGCCCTGCGTGGTGGCGAGAGTGAGATGGGTCTCGGTCAGCTCGACCAGCTCGCCGAGAGCGTCCGAGAAGAGGGCACGGCCCTCGCGAATCCCCACAATGCGGCGCACCACGATCCGGTGGCCCACGTCCTGCTGTCGGAGCACGATCGACCTCCTCCCCGGCGAGATACTAGGCTCTTACCGTCGCGGGTGATCGCGGCGAGTCTTGCGGAGGAGAAGACCGGTGACCTACATCATCGCCGAGCCGTGCGTGGATGTGCTCGACAAGGCATGCATCGAGGAGTGCCCGGTCGACTGCATTTACGAGGGCAACCGGATGCTCTACATCCACCCCGACGAGTGCGTCGACTGTGGTGCCTGTGAGCCGGTCTGCCCGGTCGAAGCGATCTTCTACGAGGACGACGTCCCGGAGCAGTGGAAGGACTACACCGGGGCCAACTACGAGTTCTTCGAGGACCTCGGCTCGCCGGGTGGCGCGTCGAAGATCGGCAAGGTGGAGAAGGACGCGACGTTCGTCGCCGCCCAGCCGCCGCGCGGAGAGGGCCACTGAACCGGCCCGCGCCGGTCTCGTCGCGGCTGCCCGAGTTCACCTGGGACACGCTGGACGCCGCGGCCACCGTGGCCGCGGCGCACCCAGATGGTCTGATCAACCTCTCGATGGGCACGCCGGTCGACCCGGTGCCCCCGGTGATCCGGCAGGCGCTGGCGGACGCGTCCGACGCCCCGGGATACCCGCTGACCGCGGGCACCCCGGCGCTGCGCGACGCCATCGCCGGCTGGGTGGCTCGCACCTGTGGGGCCGGGATCGACGGGCTCGGCGTCCTGCCCACGATCGGCTCCAAGGAGCTGGTCGCCTGGCTGCCCACCCTGCTCGGGATCGGCCCCGGTGACGTGGTCGTGGTGCCGTCGATCGCCTACCCGACGTACGAGGACGGGGCCCGGCTCGCCGGCGCCACCACCGTCCGCGCCGACTCGCTGACCGCGGTCGGCCCGACCTCCCGGGTACGCCTGGTCTGGGTCAACTCGCCCGGCAACCCGACCGGTCGGGTGCTGCCCGCCGCCCACCTGCGCAAGGTGGTCGACTGGGCCCGCGAGCGGGGCGCCGTGGTGGCCAGCGACGAGTGCTACCTGCCGCTGGGCTGGACGGCCGACGCCGAGCCGGTCTCGGTGCTCTCGCCCGAGGTCTGCGGCGGGTCGTACGACTCGGTGCTGGCGGTGCACTCGCTCTCCAAGCGCTCCAACCTGGCCGGCTACCGGGCCGGTTTCGTCGCCGGCGACCCGGCGCTGGTGGCCGAGCTGCTCAAGATCCGCAAGCACGCCGGCATGATCGTGCCCGCGCCGGTGCAGGCCGCCATGGTGGCCGCGCTCTCCGACCAGGCGCACGCCGACGAGCAGCGGGAACGCTACCGGGCCCGGCGGGAGACGCTGCTCGCCGCGTTCACCGGGGCGGGCTTCACCGTGGAGCACTCGGAGGCCGGGCTCTACCTGTGGATGACCCGGGGCGAGGACTGCTGGGCAACGGTGGACTGGCTGGCCCGCCGGGGCATCCTGGTCGCCGCCGGCGTCTTCTACGGCCCCGGCGGGGCGCAGCACGTCCGGGCCGCGCTGACCGAGTCCGACGCGCACGTCGCGGCGGTCGCCGCGCGGCTCGCACAGGCCTGACGGGCCGATGGGCGGGGCCGGCGGGGTGGTCCGGGCGGCGGTGGTCGGCACCGGGCTGATCGGCGGTTCGGTGCTGCTCCGGCTGCACGCCGCCGGGCTGGACGTGGCCGGCTGGGACCCGGACGAGGCGACCCGGCGGCAGGCCCGGCGGGTGGGCGTACCGGCACCGGACCGTCTGGTCGACGCGGTGGCCGACCGGGACGTGGTCTTCCTCTGCGGGCCGCTGCCCACCCTGCCGCGGACCCTGGTCGAGGTGGCCGCGGCGACCGCCGAGGACTGCCTGCTCACCGACGTCGGGAGCACCAAGGCGGAACTGGCCGCGTTCGCCGCCGCGCAGGGGCTGACCCACCGCTTCGTACCCGGCCACCCGATGGCGGGCACCGACCGGGCCGGCCTGACCGCTGCGCTGCCGGGGCTCTTCGACGATGCGGCCTGGGTGCTCTGCCCCGCGCCCGGCCCCGGCCTGGCCGCCTTCCGCCGGCTCACCGTGCTGGTGATGGAGGTGTTCGCCGCCCGGGTGGTGCCGATGGCGGCCGACCGGCACGACGCGGTCGTCGCGCTCGCCTCGCACGTGCCGCACCTGCTCGCCGGCGCCCTCGCCGGCGCGGCCGAGCGCTCCCCGCTACGTGACGCCGTCCTCGGCCTCGCCGCGGGCAGCTTCCGCGACGGCACCCGGGTCGCCGGCACGCCACCGGAGCGGACGGCGAACATGCTGCTCGCCAACCGGGCGGAGGTGCTGGCCGCGCTGACCTCGGTCACCTCCTTCCTGGACGAACTGGCGGCCGCGCTGCGCGACGACGACCGGGCCGCGCTCACCGCCCGGCACGGCGAGGGCCGCGACGCCCGGGCCGCGCTGGCCGGCCGCGCGACGGTCGAGCTGCGGCGGGCCTTCCCGCTGGCCGGCGGCGGGGACGCGGAGCTGCGCTTCCTGCTCGAGCTGGGCGCGGCCGGCGGGTACCTCGACGGGTGCCGGACGACCCGCGACCAGGTCGAGTACGTGGCCCGCCGGTTGGCCGTGGAACCGGGCGGCACACCGGGCCCGCCGCTAGGGTGAGGGCGTGACGGACGGACCGGTCGTGGCGGTGCGCGGTGAGGCGTACCGGGAGGTCGCGCCCGAGCTGGCCCGCTTCCAGGTGACCGCGACGGCCCGCGAGCGGGACCGGGAGGTCACCCTGACCCGGCTCGCCGAGCGGGCCGCCGCGGTGCGGGTGCTGCTCGACGAGCACGCCGCCGCCGTCGACCGCCGGGAGGCCGGCGACCTGCGGGTACGCCCCGAGACCAACCGCTCCGGCGAGCGGGTGGTCGGCTACCACGGCAGCGTCACCACCAGCGTCACCGTCACCGACTTCGCCGTCCTCGCCGAACTGATGCTCCGCCTGGCCGACCAGGAGCAGGTCGAGGTGGCCGGCCCCTGGTGGGCGTTGCGGCCGGACAGCCCGGCCCACCGGGAGGCCCGGCACGCCGCCATCGCCGACGCGCTGCACCGGGCCCGGGAGTACGCCGAGGCGTTGGGCGCCCGGGTCACCGCCCTGCTGGAGCTGGCCGACGCGGAGGAGGGGTTCGCCCCGATGGCCGGCGCGGCGTTCTCCCACCGGATGGAGAAGGGCGCGCCGCCGGAGCTGGAACTCGACCCGCAGCCGCAGACCGTGCACGCCGTGGTGCGGGCCCGGTTCACCGTCAGCGACCCGGTGCTGCCCTGATGCCCGAGGCCACCCCGCTCTCGCTCGACGACCTGGTGGCCCGGGCCCGTGCCCTGGCCGAGGCGGGGCCCCGGCAGTTGCTCGGCATCGCCGGGGCGCCCGGGGCGGGCAAGTCCACTCTCGCCGAGCGGATCGTCGCGGCGATCGGCCCGAGCGCCCGGCTGGTGCCGATGGACGGCTTCCACCTGGCCCAGGCCGAGTTGGAGCGGCTGGGCCGCGCCGCCCGCAAGGGCGCGGTGGACACCTTCGACGCCAACGGGTACGTCTCGCTGCTGCGCCGACTGCGACGGCTGGAGCCGACCGCGGTCTACGCCCCGCTGTTCCGCCGGGACCTGGAGGAGCCGGTGGCCGGGGCGATCGAGGTGCCGCCCTCGGTCCGGCTGGTGGTGACCGAGGGCAACTACCTGCTGTTCACCGACCCGCCGTGGGACGACGTGCGGGCGCTGCTGCACGAGGCGTGGTTCGTCGACCTGGACGCGGAGTCGCGGCTGCGCCGGCTCGTCGCCCGGCACAAGGCGTACGGGCGGACGCCGGAGCAGGCGACGGCCTGGGCGTACGGCAGCGACGAGACCAACGCCGCCCTGGTCCGCGGCACCGCGAACTACGCCGACCTGGTGGTCCGCCTAACCGACCCCCCGCCGGGGTGACGGGACGCCGCGTCGCAGCAGCCGGGCGACCATGGCTCGTTCCTATTCGAGGGTGCGCACCGGGCGGGCGGGATTGCCGACGGCGACCACGTTCGGTGGCACGTCCTTGGTCACGACGGCGCCGGCGCCGACCACGGTGTTCGCGCCGACGGTCACCCCGGCGAGCACGATGGCCCCGCCGCCGAGCCAGACGTTGTCGCCGATGGTGATCGGCTTCGCCGCCTCCCACTTCTCCCGGCGCGGGCCCGGCTCGATCGGGTGGGTGGGGGTGAGCAGCTGCACGTTGGGTCCGACCTGGACGTCGGCGCCGATGGTGATCCGGGCGACGTCGAGGAAGACCGCGTTGAAGTTCACGAAGCAGCGTGGACCGAGGTGGATCTGCCAGCCGTAGTCGCAGTAAAAGGGCGGACGGATCGAGGTGTCCTCGCCGAGCGAGCCGAGCAGCTCACGCAGCGCGGCGAGGCGGCCCTGCGGGTCGGTGGCGGCGGTGGTGTTGAAGCGCTCCATCAGCTGGGCGGCGCGGTCGAGGTCGGCGATGATCTCGGGCTCGTTGGCGATGTAGGGCTCGCCGGCCAGCATTCGTTCCCGCATGGACGTCACCCGGCGATCATCGTTGGCCCGGCCCCCGCCAGGGGCGGGGACCGTCATATTCCGGACTTTCCTTATGCATACCCGGTATGTAATTCTGGTCCCCGTCAATGCGACTCCCGTCTATGAAGACGCTTCCCGAGGAGGATCCGTTGCACAGAACCAGAAGGAAGACCGTCGCGCTTGGGCTGGTGCTCGGCCTGGCGCTCGGCGCCCCGGCCACCGCCTCGGCCGCCGCACCGACCGCACCGGCGGGCGCCGAGGCGTCCCGGCCGGCCGGGAAACCGTCCACTCCGACCGGTGGGTCGACCACCGTCACCCTGGTCACCGGGGACCGGGTCACCGTCACCGGCTCCGGCGACGCCGCCGTCCAGCCCGCCGCCGGCCGGAGCGACGTGCGATTCGTGGTACGCCGGGAGCGCGGGCACCTCACCGTGGTGCCCCAGGACGCGCTGGCGCTGATCCGCGCCGGCCGGGTCGACCGGCGACTCTTCGACGTCACCGAGCTGATCTCCGCCGGCTACGACGACGCCCGCCGCGACGACCTGCCGCTGCTGGTGTCGTACGCCTCGGGGGAGGCCCGACGCGGCGTGGCCGCGCTGCCCGGCGCCCGGGTGACCCGGGACCTGCCGGCGATCCGCGGCGCCGCCCTCACCGCCGGCAAGTCCACCGCCGGTCAGGTGTGGTCGGCGGTCACCACCGGCTCCACCGGCACCCGACTCGGCGCGGCGGGGGGCGTCGAGCGGATCTGGCTCGACGGCCGGCGTCGGGTCACCCTGGACCACAGCGTCCCGCAGATCGGGGCGCCCACCGCCTGGTCGGCCGGCTTCACCGGCAAGGGCGTCAGCGTCGCGGTGCTGGACACCGGCGTCGACACCACCCACCCCGACCTGGCCGGCAAGGTGGCCGAGTCGCGCAACTTCACCGAGGTCACCGACGACCGGGACACCGTCGGCCACGGCACCCACGTCGCCTCGACCATCGCCGGCAGCGGCGCCGGGTCGGGCGGCAAGTACAAGGGCGTGGCCCCGGACGCCACGCTGCTCAGCGGCAAGGTCTGCGAGGACATCGGCTGCTCCGACTCGGCCATCCTGGCCGGGATGCAGTGGGCCGCCGTCGACAAGCGGGCCACCGTGGTCAACATGAGCCTCAGCGGCTGGGACTTCCCCGAGGTCGACCCGCTGGAGGAGGCGGTGCAGACGCTGACCGCGCAGACCGGCACCCTCTTCGTCACGGCCGCCGGCAACGCCGGGTCGGACGCCTCCGTCGGCTCCCCGGCCAGCGCCGACGCGGCGCTCGCCGTCGGCGCGGTGGACCGCGACGACCAGCTCGCCGAGTTCTCCAGCCGGGGCCCCCGGGTGGGCGACGACGCGGTGAAGCCCGACATCACCGCGCCCGGCGTCGACATCGTCGCCGCCCGGTCCGCCACCGGCAGCATCGGCGACCCGGTGGGGGAGAAGTACGTCGCGCTCTCCGGCACCTCGATGGCCACCCCGCACGTGGCCGGCTCGGTGGCGCTGCTGGCCCAGCAGCACCCGGACTGGAAGGCCGGCCAGTTCAAGGCGACGCTGATGGCCGCCGCGAAGCCGCACCCGGCGCAGACCGCGTACGAGCAGGGGGCCGGCCGGGTCGACCTGACCCGCGCGATCGGCCAGCAGGTGACCAGTGACCCGGTGAGCGTCTCCTTCGGCCGCGCGCTCTGGCCGCACGGCGACGACGCGCCGATCACCCGCACGGTGGCCTGGCGCAACACGGGCCCGACCGCCGTCACGCTCGACCTGAGCACCGAGATCACCGGTCCGGGTGGCCAGCCGGCGCCGGCCGGGATGTTCCGCCTCGGCGCGACCCGGGTGACCGTGCCCGCGGGCGGCCGGGCGGAGACCACCGTCACCGCCGACACCCGGCTCGGTGCCGCCGACGGCTACTGGACCGGCCGGGTGGTCGCCCGCTCCGGCGCCACCGTCGCGGTGACCCCCGTCGCGGTCAACCGGGAGGTGGAGAGCTACACCCTGACGGTGACCCACCTGGACCGGTCCGGCGCGACGACGGCGGACTACTACACCAGCCTGGCCAGCCTGGACCGCTTCGACGTCCGGGACGCCTACGACCCCGACGGGGTGGCCCAGGTACGGCTGCCCAAGGGGCGCTACGGCCTGAGCACGCTCATCTTCGAGCCCGCCCCCGAGGGCGAAGCCGGCGGGCTCACCATGTTGGCCCAGCCCGAGCTGACCGTCGACCGGGACCTCTCGGTCACCGTGGACGCCCGGCGGGGCAAGCCGGTCCTGACCACGGTCCCGAAGCGGGACGCGACGCCGCAGTTGATCGACGTCAGCGCGGTCTTCTTCGGCGACGATGGCAGCAGCTACGGCTTCGGGCTCTGGGCCGACAGCTTCGCCGGCCTGACCACCGCCCAGCTCGGCAGCCCGGTCTCCGCGGACCGGTTCGTCTCGACGGTCAGCAGTCAGTGGGCCGACCGGGAGGCCGCCAGCAGCTCCTACCTGTACGCGCTGAGCGAGGCGGTCCCCGGCCGGATGCCGACCGGTTTCGTCCGGCACTACCGGGCCGGTGACCTGGCCACCGTGGTGCACCGGTTCCGGGGCGGCTACCCGGGGATGGTCGCCGAGCGGTTCGTCATGCCGGAGCTGGAGTACAACACCGGCGCCTCGGCGATCATCCTGCCGACCGAGGTGCCCGGTGAGCGGGTGGAGCACTACAACACCAGGGGCGTGCGGTGGGAGTCCGAGATCGACTTCGGGGTGGTCGGCGAGGACGGCTGGCTGGAACCGAAGGCGGCGCTGTTCTCCGTGCCGACCGCCTACAAGGCGGGCCGGACGGTCCACGAGACCTGGAACCAGGCCCCGTACGGGCCGTCGTTCCCGGCGCCGCGCTGGCCGGAGGAGAGCGTCAGCCGTACCGGTGACCTCATCTTCGTCGGCCTGCCGGTGCACAGCGACGCCGCCGGGCACCCCGGCGGGTCGGTCACCGACATCGCCCGGACCGCCCTGTGGCGCAACGGGAAGCTGGTCGGCGAGAGCGAGTACGCCGGCTACGGCCAGTTCACCGCGCCGCCCGCGGCGGCCGACTACAAGCTGACGGTGTCGGCCACCAGGAGCTTCACCGACCTGAGCACCGAGGTGGAGTCGACGTGGACCTTCCGGTCCGGTCACGTCGCCGGTGACACCCCGGCCCGGCTGCCGCTGATGGCGGTGCGCTTCGCCCCGCCGCTGCGGGTCGACAACAGCGCGCCGGCCGGACGACTCTTCGCCGTGCCGGTGCAGGTGCAGCGGCAGCCCGGGGCGCCGGCCGCCGGGGTGGAGAAGCTGACCGTCGACGCCTCGTACGACGGCGGGAAGACCTGGCGCAAGGCCGCCGTGCTGCGGGTGCCCGGGAAGGGCTGGGTCGCGCTGCTGCGGCACCCGGCCGGCCCCGGTCACGTGTCCCTGCGGGCCACCGCCCGGGACACCGCCGGCGACACGGTGACCGAGCGGATCGTCCAGGCGTACCGGCTGCGGTGAGCAGGCCGGGCCCGCGGTCTCCCCGCCGTGGGCCCGGACGCCGGTCGGGGTCGGGGCGGTTCGCCCCGGCCCCGACCGGTCCGTCAGTCGTTGGCGTGCAGGGCGGCGTTCAGCTCGATGCCCTTGCCGGTGCGCTGCTTCGCCTCCAGCGCGCCGGTGACGGAGTTGCGCCAGAAGAGCAGGCCGTCCACGCCGGAGAGCTCGCGGGCCTTGACCACCCGCCCGTCCGGCAGGGTGATCTTCGACGCGGCGGTGATGTAGCAGCCCGCCTCGACCACGCAGTCGTCGCCGAGCGAGATGCCGACGCCGGCGTTCGCGCCGATCAGGCTCCGCTCGCCGATGCTGACCTTCTCTTTGCCGCCGCCGGAGAGGGTGCCCATGATCGAAGCCCCGCCGCCGATGTCGGAGCCGTCACCGACCAGCACGCCCTGCACGATCCGCCCCTCGACCATCGAGGTGCCCAGCGTGCCGGCGTTGAAGTTGACGAAGCCCTCGTGCATCACGGTGGTGCCGGCGGCCAGGTGCGCGCCGAGCCGGACCCGGTCCGCGTCGGCGATCCGGACCCCGGAGGGGACCACGTAGTCGGTCATCCGGGGGAACTTGTCCACTCCGTACACCGCCAGGTACCGGCCGGCGGCCCGCTCGATCACCCGCAGCTCGTCGACCCGCTCCGGCGGGCACGGCCCGGCGGACGTCCAGGCCACGTTCGCCAGCTTGCCGAAGATGCCGTCCAGGTTGACCTCGTTGGGCCGCACCAGGCGGTGGGAGAGCAGGTGCAACCGGAGGTACGCGTCGGCGGCGTCCTTGATCGGGTCGTCCAGCGCGCCGATCACGGTGGTGACCTCGACGGTACGCAGACCCGGCAGCGCCCGCTCGCCGATCGCGCCCGGCGGCAGGTCGAGCACGTCGCCCTGGTCCTCGCCGGGGACCAGCGGCAGCTCGCCGAGTCCGAGCTTGCCGGTCGGGTACCAGGTGTCGAGCACCTGGTCGTCAGCGGTGACGGTGGCCAGGCCGATGCCCCAGGCGGGTACTGCGGACGTCACTGTTACACCTCTCGTTAGCGGCTGCGGGGCACGCGGGCGCACTCCCCGCGCACACCGAATTTGACGGTACCGTGCCCAGCATGGAGAACCCGCTGACCCCCGAGGTCTTGGCTGATCCGGTGGCCCTGACCCGCGCCCTGGTCGACATAGAGTCCGTCTCCCTGAACGAGAAAGCCATCGCCGACTGCGTCGAGGAGGTGCTGCGGGGCGTGCCGCACCTGGCCACGTTCCGGCACAACAACACGGTGATGGCCCGTACCGACCTGGGCCGGGCGTCCCGGGTGGTGCTCGCCGGCCACCTGGACACGGTGCCGCTGAACGACAACTTCCCGTCGACGATGCGCGGCGACCTGATGTACGGCTGCGGCACCTCGGACATGAAGTCCGGCGTGGCGTTCGCGCTGCACCTGGCGGTGACCCTGCCCGACCCGCGCTACGACGTGACGTACTTCTTCTACGAGGCCGAGGAGATCGAGTCGAGGTACAACGGGCTCACCCTGGTCTCGCAGGCGCACCCGGAGTGGCTGGAGGCCGACTTCGCGGTGCTGCTGGAGCCGACGTACGGGATCGTCGAGGCCGGCTGCCAGGGCACCATGCGGGCGGTCGTCACCACGTACGGCGAGCGCGCCCACGCCGCCCGGTCCTGGCACGGGGTGAACGCCATCCACGGCGCGGGCGAGGTGCTGCGCCGGCTGGGCGGCTACGAGGCCCGACGGGTCACCATCGACGGCTGCGACTACCGCGAGGGACTGAACGCGGTGCGGATCGTCGGCGGGGTGGCCGGCAACGTCGTCCCGGACCGCTGCGAGATCGAGATCAACTACCGGTACGCACCGGACCGTGACCCGGCCGCCGCGGAGGCGCACCTGCGGGAGGTCTTCGCCGGCTTCGACCTGACGGTGACCGACGCGGCGGCGGGCGCGGCCCCCGGCCTGGAGTCGCCCGCGGCGCAGGAGTTCCTCGCCGCCGTCGGCGCCGCGCCGATCGGCAAGCTGGGCTGGACGGACGTGGCGCGGTTCGCGGCGATGGGCATCCCGGCGCTGAACTTCGGCCCCGGTGACCCCAACCTGGCCCATCACAAGGACGAGCACGTCGAGATCACCAAGATCCGCGACGGCGCCGCCACCCTGCACCGCTGGCTCGCCTCCGCCTGACCCCGCGCTCCCGCTCCCGCTCCCGCTCCGGCTCGGCTCGCCTCGGCCACGTGATCAAGAGGTTTGCGTCAAGGGAGGCCCTTCGGGTGACGCAAACCTCTTGATCACCGCCGAGCGCCGGTGGGGCCGGCTGGTGCGGTGGGTGGTTGCGGTGGGTGGTCAGGCGGTGGTGAGGGCAGGGGAGTCGGTGGTCTCGGGGTCGGCGGTCGGTGCCGCCGGGGACTCCAGCTGTCGGGCACGGCGGCGCTCGGCCACCACGTCCCGGATGCGCCGCTGCATCTGCCGGCGGATCCGGATCCGCTCGTTGTTGTTGATCACGCTTGCTCCTCCCCCGAAGGCGCGTGGCCGGGGCATACCCGGTATGTGAATAGTAAGACGTACGGGCGACAGAATTAGTTGCCCAAGATCGCGAACTTTTTCTCCGGCTCGCCTGGCACCGCACCCGGCCGGTGCCGCTCCACTACGGTTGCTCCCATGAGCCAGAGCAACGGGCGGCAGCCGGGCCGCGATCCGGAGCGGCACCGGGGCGCGGTCACGCTGCGCCGCGGCGCGATCCCGACCAGCACCGCCGACCAGCGGCTGCTCGACTCCCGGGGCCGGGGCGACTGGAAGACCAAGGACGCCTGGCGCGCGTTGCGGATCCTCTCCGAGTTCGTGGAGGGCTTCGACACCCTGGCCGACCTGCCGCCCGCCGTCAGCGTCTTCGGCTCCGCCCGCAGCACCCTGGACAGCCCCGAGTACGGGCTGGCCCGGGAGCTCGGGGCCGCCCTGGCCCGCGCCGGCTACGCCGTGATCACCGGTGGCGGGCCGGGCGTGATGGAGGCGGCCAACCGGGGGGCCAGCGACGCCGGTGGGCTCTCCGTCGGGCTCGGCATCGAACTCCCCTTCGAGCAGGGACTCAACGACTGGGTCGACCTGGCCATCGACTTCCGGTACTTCTTCGCCCGCAAGACCATGTTCGTCAAGTACGCCCAGGCGTTCGTGGTGCTGCCCGGCGGCTTCGGCACCATGGACGAGCTCTTCGAGGCGCTCACCCTGGTGCAGACCGGCAAGGTCACCCGGTTCCCGGTGGTGCTGATGGGCAGCGCGTACTGGCGG
Source organism: Micromonospora sp. A200 (assembly GCF_029893845.1). Taxonomy (NCBI): domain Bacteria; kingdom Bacillati; phylum Actinomycetota; class Actinomycetes; order Micromonosporales; family Micromonosporaceae; genus Micromonospora; species Micromonospora sp. A200. The sequence continues at coordinate 41,231 of NZ_JARXXY010000035.1, forward strand.
GGGCTGCTGGACTGGCTGCGGGACAGCATGGCCGCCGAGGGCAAGATCGGGCCGGTCGACCTGGACCTGATCTGCCTCACCGACGACGTGGACGCCGCCGTCCGGCACATCGTCGAGGCGGAGGCCGCCCTCTCCGTCGAGCAGGAGGCCGTACGCGAGGAGGCCGTCGCGCGGACCGCCGCCGACCAGCAGGCCGCCGCGGACAGCGCGGGCAACCGCGCACAGGGCGGCGGGCCGGCCGGCCCGACCGGGTCGGGCGCGGGCCGGAAGGGCTGAGCCGTGGCGGCGATCTGCGTCTTCTGCGCCTCCTCCCGTACCCTCGACCGGCGCTGGCTGGAGTTGGCGGCCGAGACGGGTGCGGAGCTCGCCCGGCGCGGACACACCCTGGTCAGCGGCGGTGGCTGCGTCGGGATGATGGGTGCCCTGGCCGACGGCGCGCGGGCGGCCGGCGGGCGGACCGTCGGGGTGATCCCGCAGGCGCTGGTCGACCTGGAGGTCGCCGACCTGGCCTCCGACGAGCTGCTGGTCACCGACGGCATGGCCAGCCGCAAGACGCTGATGGTCGACAAGTCGGATGCCTTCCTCACCCTGCCGGGCGGACTGGGCACCCTGGACGAGCTTTTCGAGGTCTGGACCACCGCCACGCTGGCCCTGCACGCCAAGCCGATGGTGCTGGTCGACACCGACGGCTTCTACCGCCCGCTGCTGGACTGGCTCGCCACCCTCGCCGACCAGACCTTCCTCAAGCCCGCCGGCCTCGACCTCCTCCTGATCGCCGACACCGTCCCCGCCGCCCTCGACCTCCTCGAATCCCGCCTCACCTGACACCGGGTCCGCCCGTTGATCATGAAGTTGTCGCCGTCGATGCCGGCGTGTCGTGGCGACAACTTCATGATCGACAAATGTCCGGCGGGGTGGGGGCGGGGTGGGTGTCGTAGGGGCGTGGTGGGATGTGGGGGTGCAGGGGTACCGGCTGGTGCGCCGGCCTGCCGGACCGGGCCCGGGGGCGGAGCGGTCCGCCGCGACGGTTCGGGGGGACCGGCCAGCCGGCGGAGCGATCCAGGGACACGGCCGGGCGGGCGCGGGCGTCGAGGGGGAGCCGCGGTCCGAGGGGTCGGCGGTCGATGGCGCGCAGCCCGGTGCCCGGCTGAGCGACCCGCTCCAGGCGGAGATCGTCGGCCACACCGACGGGCCGATGCTGGTGGTCGGCGGCCCGGGCACCGGTAAGACCAGCACTTTGGTCGAGGCGGTCGCCGCCCGGGTGGCCGAGGGGGTCGACCCCGAGTGGATCCTGGTGCTCACCTTCGCCCGGCGGCAGGCCACCGACCTGCGCCACCGGATCGAGGCGCGGATCGCCGGCGCCGGCCAGCTCCCGGAGAACGGGCGGGCGGCCAGCAACCCGCCGGCGGGGAGCAGCACCGCGACCCGGCCCGCCCGGGTGGTCCGTGAGCCGCTGGTGCGCACCTTCCCCGCGTACGCCTTCGGGCTGCTCCGCCGCGCCGCCGCCGAGCGGGGCGAGCCGTCGCCCCGGCTGCTCACCGGTCCCGAGCAGGATCTGATCATCCGCGAGCTGCTCGACGTGGTGGGCGAGGAGCCCGGCGACGACCCGGTCGGCTGGCCGGAGGACATGCGCCCCGCGCTGCGTACCCGGGCCTTCGCCGGCCAGCTGCGCGACCTGCTGATGCGGGCCGCCGAGCGCGGCGTCGGGCCGGTCGAGCTGGCCCGGCTCGGCGAGAAGCTCGGCCGCGCCGACTGGCCGGCCGCCGCCCGCTTCCTCCGCGAGTACGTCGCCGTGCTCGCCCTGCGCGACGTCGCCAACCGCGGCTCGATCGCGTACGACCCGGCGGAGCTGGTCCGCGCCGCCACCGGGATGCTGCTGGACGACCCCGAGCTGCTGGCGGCCGAGCGGCGCCGGCTGGCCCACGTCTACGTCGACGAGCTGGCCGACACCGACCCCGCCCAACAGGAACTGCTCGCCGTCATCGCCGGCGGCGGCAAGCCCCTGGTCGCCTTCGCCGACCCGGACTCATCCACGTACGCCTTCCGGGGTGCCGACCCGGCCGTGGTGCACACCTTCCCGCACCGGTTCCGGACGGCCTCCGGCGCGCCGGCCGCGCATGTGGTGCTGACCACGTCGTACCGGGCCGGGGCGGGGCTGCTGGCCGCCACCGGGCGGCTGGCCCGGCGGCTGCGCGGCCCGGCCGCCCACCGGGCCCTGCACCCGCTGCCCGACGCGCCGCCCGGCAGCGTGCAGGTGCGCACCTTCCGCTCCAACACCAGCGAGTCGGCCTGGCTCGCGCACGCGCTGCGGTCGGCGCACCTGCTCGACGGGGTGCCCTGGTCGCGGATGGCGGTGCTGGTCCGCTCGACCAACCTGCACCTGCCCTCGCTGCGCCGCGCCCTGCACACCGCCGGGGTGCCGACCGTGGTGCACGGCGAGGACCTGCCGCTGCACCTGCAACCCGCGGTGGCGCCGCTGCTGCTCCTGCTCCGCTGCGCGCTGGAGCCGGACCGGCTGGACGAGGAGACCGCCGTCGCCCTGCTCCACTCGCCGCTGGGCGGCGCCGACCCGCTCGCCGAGCGACGGCTGCGCCAGGGGCTGCGGGCGCTCGCGCTGGCCGCCGGGGACCGCCGCCCCTCCGGCGAGCTGATCGTCGAGGCGCTGCGTGACCCGGCGGAGCTGGCCGCGATCGACCGGCGCTGGGTCGAGCCGGCCCGGACGGTGGCCGAGCTGCTGGCCACCGCGCGGACGGCGGCGGCCACCCCCGGTGCCACCGCCGAGGACGTGCTCTGGGCGGTGTGGCGGGCCAGCGGCCTCGCCGAGCGCTGGGCCGGGGCGATCAACCGGGGTCGGGCCGCCACCGGCGAGCACGAGACCGCCCAGCGCTGGCGGGCCGAGGCCGCCGACCGCGACCTCGACGCGGTGATGGTGCTCTTCGACGCCGCTGCCCGCTTCACCGATCGGCTGCCCGGCGCACGTACCGAGGTCTTCCTCGACCACGTCCTCGGCCAGGACCTGCCGGCCGACACCCTGGCCGCCAGCGCGGACCGGGGCGAGGCGGTCCGGCTGCTCACCGCCCATGCGGCCAAGGGACTGGAGTGGGACCTGGTCGCCGTCGCCGGGGTCCAGGAGGGGATCTGGCCCGACCTGCGGCTGCGCGGCAGCCTGCTCGGCTCGGAGCGACTGGTCGACGTGCTCGCCGGCCGGGCCGACGGCGCCGGCACCCGGGCCAGCCTGGTCGGCCAGACCTCGGCCCTGCTCGACGAGGAACGTCGGCTCTTCCACGTCGCGGTGACCCGGGCCCGGCGCCGGCTGCTGGTCACCGCGGTCGCCTCGGCGGCGGTCGGCGGCGACGACCACGAGGAGCAGCCGAGCCGTTTCCTGCACGAGCTGGGCACCACCGAGCCACCCGCGACCGGGGCGGGCGGCCCCGCGCCGACCGACCCGGTGCCCGGCCCGAAGCCGACCGGCCCGGTGCCCGGTTCCAAGCCGACCGACTTGACGCCGACCGGATCGAAGGCGACCGGCCGGACGCCGGATCGACCGGGGGACGGCGCGGCAGCGACCGCCCCGGCAGCGGACCGGCCGGGCGACGGTGCCGCGGTGACGAGCCCAGTCGCCGACCGACCGGGCGACGGCGCCGCAGCGACCGCCCCGGACGGACCCAGCGACCGTGCCGCGGTCACTGGCCGGGTCGCCCCCGACGGGCCGGGCGACGGCGCCGCCCTGACCGCCTCGGCGGCAGCGGCCCGGCCCGGCGCTACCGTGTCGTCGGCCGTGGACGACGACGAGCCGCACCAACCCGGGGAGCTGCCGCTCGGGCGTCCGCCCCGGGCGCTCACCCTGTCCGCGCTGGTCGCGGAGCTGCGTACCGCGGTCACCGACCCGGCGGCGCCGCCCGCCCGGCGGCGCGCGGCGGCGGCCGAGCTGGCCCGCCTGGCCGCCGCCGGCATCCCCGGCGCCCACCCGGACGACTGGTGGGGCCTGCGCGGTCTCTCCGACGACCGGCCGCTGGTCGACGAGGGCGAGCCGGTCCGGGTCACCCCGTCGGCGATGGAGAGCGCGCTGCGGTGCAGCCTGCGCTGGCTGCTGGAACGGCACGGCGGGAGCGGCCCGGCCAGCGCCGCGCAGGGCGTCGGCAACCTGGTGCACGCCGCCGCGATGCTCGCCGAGGACGCCAGCGCCGACCGCACCGCCCTGCTGGAGTACGTCGCCGCCCGGTTCGACGCGATCGAGCTGGCCGCCCGGTGGATGGTCGGCTCGGAACGCTCCCGCGCCGAGGCCATGGTGGACAAGCTGCTGCGCTGGCTCGCCGGCAACCCGCGCCGGCTGCTCGCCATCGAGCACGAGTTCGCCGTCCGCCTCGACGACCCGACCCGCCCGGTCGAGCTGACCGGCCGGGTCGACCGGCTGGAGGTCGACGCCGACGGCCGGCTCGTGGTGATCGACCTGAAGACCGGTAAGTCGACGGCGGTCACCGAGCGGGAGGTGGCCGAGCACCCGCAGCTCGGGGCGTACCAGGCGGCGGTGGAGGCGGGGGCGTTCGCCGAGTTCGGCGAGGAGTCCGGCGGTGCCGCGCTGGTGCAGCTCGGCACGGGGGCGAAGGACGCCAAGGAGCAGGCCCAGGCCGCCGCCGGAGAGGGGCCGGAGGCCGGCTGGGCCACCGCCCTGGTCCGGCGCACCGCCGATACGATGGCCGCCGCCACCTTCGCCGCGGTCGCCAACTCGAAGTGCCGGGTCTGCCCGGTGCGCACCAGCTGCCCGGTCTCCGGGCAGGGGCGCCAGGTCGTCGAGCCCCCGGCGACCCGCAGCCCGGAGGAACCGTGACCGCGCGGGGTGGGCGAGCCAGGCAGGCGCGAGCAAAGGCGGAACGGTGACCCAGCCGACCCTGTTCAACACCGCCGCCCCGGCCCCCCGGGCCGCCGACGCCGGGCCCCGCTACACCCCGGTCGAGCTGGCGAAGCTGCTCCGGCTGCCGGCCCCGACCCGGGAGCAGGTGGCGATCATCGCCGCGCCGGTGGAACCGCTGCTGGTGGTGGCGGGCGCCGGATCGGGCAAGACCGAGACGATGGCCGCCCGGGTGGTCTGGCTGGTCGCCAACTCGTACGTCCGGCCGGAGCAGATCCTCGGCCTCACCTTCACCCGCAAGGCGGCCGGTGAGCTGGCGCACCGGGTGCGTACCCGGCTCGACCAGCTGGTCCGACGACTGGGCCGGCGCGGGCGCGACCCGCTGGACGACCCGCTCGCCGGCGAGCCGACCGTCTCCACCTACCACTCGTACGCCGGCCGGATCGTCACCGAGCACGGGCTGCGCGCCGGGTACGAGCCGACCACCCGGCTGCTCACCGAGGCGTCCCGCTGGCAGCTGGTCGACCTGCTGGTGCGCAACTACGACGGCGACATGTCCGAGGTCGACCGGATGCCCAGCACCATCACCGACGCGGTGCTGGCGCTGGCCGGGGAGCTGGACGAGCACCTGGTCGACCCGGACGAGCTGGCCGCCTGGACCGGCCGCTTCTTCGCCGACGTGCAGTCCCGCCCCGGCCGGGTCTACGCCGACGTGCGCAGGGCGTTGCAGCTCCAGCAGACCCGGCTCAAGCTGCTGCCGCTGGTGCGGGCGTACGCGCGGCGCAAGGACGACTTCGAGGCGATGGACTTCGCCGACCAGCTCGCCCGGGCCGCGCGGGTGGCCCGCGACCACCCGGCGGTGGGCGCGGTCGAGCGGGACCGCTTCCGGGTGGTGCTGCTCGACGAGTACCAGGACACCAGCCACGCCCAGGTGGTGCTGCTCAACGCGCTGTTCGGCGGCGGCCACCCGGTCACCGCGGTCGGCGACCCGTGCCAGTCCATCTACGGCTGGCGCGGGGCCAGCGCCGGCACCCTGGAGCGGTTCCCGACGGAGTTCGCCCGAGCCGACGGCACCCCGGCCGAGGTGCTGAGCCTCACCACGAGCTGGCGCAACCGACCGGAGATCCTCGGCGTGGCCAACGCGCTCTCCCTGCCGCTGCGCGCCGCCGGCGCCCGGGTGCCCGAGCTGCGCGCGGCGCTGAGCGTCCGGGACCCGATTCCGCACCGCAGCCCGGGCGGCCACGCCGCCGGCACCGTGCACTGCGCGCTGCTGGAGACGTACGCCGACGAGGCCGACTGGATCGCCGACAGCGTGCTCGCCGCCTGGCGGGGCGCCGCCCGGCTGCCCGGGGCGCTGCCCGAGCACATCCCGGTGCCGCAGCGCCCCACCACCGCCGTGCTGGTCCGGCTGCGCAGCCAGATCCCGGCGATCGAGGCGGCGCTGCGGGCCCGCGGCCTGCCGGTCGAGGTGGTCGGCCTGGGCGGCCTGCTGGACACCCCCGAGGTCCGCGACGTGGTCTGCACCCTGCGGGTGCTCGCCGACCCGACCGACGGCGCGGCGCTGCTACGGCTGCTCACCGGCGCGCGCTGGCGGATCGGGCCGCGTGACCTGGTGGCGCTGCACCGGCGCGCCCGGGCGATCGCGCGGGCGCGGCACCGGCTCACCGGCGACGACGGGCCGGAAATCGCGGTGGACGTCCTGGACGAGGCGACGCTGGTCGAGGCGCTGGCCGACCTCGGGCCGGCGCAGGCGTACTCGGCCGAGGGCTACGCGCGGCTGCGCGCGTACGGGATGGAACTGGCGCTGCTGCGCTACCGGCTGGACCAGACCCTGCCGGAGCTGATCGCCGACATCGAGCGGACCATCGGCCTGGACGTGGAGGTGGCGGTCCGGGCCGGCCGGGACGGCGCCGGCGACGCCGGGCTGGCCCGGGGCCACCTGGACGCCCTGGGCGACGTGGCCGCCCGGTTCAGCGGCGAGACCCCGGGGGCCACCCTCGCCGGGTTCCTGGCCTACCTGGCCGCCGCCGAGGATGAGGAGCGCGGCCTGGCCCCCGGCGAGGTGGAGGTGGTCGAGGGCGCTGTGCAGGTGCTCACCGCGCACGCCGCCAAGGGGCTGGAATGGGACGTGGTGGCGGTCGCCGGGCTGACCCGGGGAGGCTGGCCGGGGCCGGTGCGCAACTCCGACCACTGGCTGGGCGGGCTCGGCGTGCTGCCGTTCCCGCTGCGCGGCGACGCCGACGGGCTGCCCGAGCTGGGCCTGGCCGGGGCGGAGGACCAGCGCGGGGTGGCCCGGGCTGTGGAGGACTTCACCGACGCCTGGCGGGCGCACGACGAGCGGGAGGAGCGCCGGCTGGCGTACGTGGCGGTGACCCGGCCGCGTCGGCTGCTGCTCTGCTCCGGCTACTGGTGGGGGGAGGGGACCAAACGCTTCCGTGGCCCGTCGGTCTTCCTCCGCGAGGTGCACGACGCCTGCCTCGACGGGGCGACCGGGCACCTGGTCGACGCCTGGGCGCCCGAGCCGGCCGGGGACGCGGTCAACCCGACCACCGAGATGGTGCTGCGGGCGGAGTGGCCGGCGGACCCGCTGGGCCCCCGCCGGCCGGCGCTGGCCGAGGCCGCCGGGCTGGTCCGCCGGTTCCTCGCCGACCCCGCCGCGGCCCGCCACGAACCGGCTGGCGACGCCGTGGCCGCGGCGGTTCCGGCCGGTGGGGAGGCCGACGTCGAGGACCCGGAGGTGGTGCGCTGGCGGCGGGAGGCCGACCTGCTCCTCGCCGAGCGGGCCGAGCTGCTCCGGCAGGCCGAAGCCGTGGAGGTGGCGTTGCCCGGGCACCTGTCGGTGACCCAGCTGGTGGCGCTGCGCCGCGACCCGGAGGCGCTGGCCCGGACGCTGCGCCGGCCGATGCCGACCGAGCCCAACCCGTACGCGCGGCGGGGCACCGCCTTCCACACCTGGCTGGAGCAGCGCTTCGGCGCCGACCGGCTGCTCGACGTGGACGAGCTGCCCGGCGCGGCCGACGCGGACGCCGCGCCGGACGAGGCGCTGGCCGAGTTGCAGGAGCGCTTCCTGGCCAGCGAGTGGGCCGAGCGGGTGCCGGTGGAGGTGGAGGTGCCGTTCGCCACAGTGCTCGCCGGGGTGGTGGTCCGGGGCCGGATGGACGCCGTCTTCACCCGCCCCGGTGGCCGCTACGACGTCGTCGACTGGAAGACCGGCCGCCGGCCCACCGGCCGGGAGGCCGAGGTGGCGGCGGTGCAACTGGCCGTCTACCGGCTGGCCTGGGCCGAGCTGGCCGGGGTGCCGGTCGACCGGGTCGGGGCGGCCTTCCACTACGTCCGGGAGGGCGTGACGGTGCGGCCGACGGACCTGCTCGACGCCGACGGGCTCACCGCGTTGATCGGCGGCGTACCGGAATTTCCGCCCGGGGGTGGCGTGCCGGGAAATCCGTGATAGGTTCGTCCCGTTGCAGTTTTGGTTTCCAGAGACTCTGTGTGCGCCTGGCGGATTGTGGCCCCAGGCGCTCTTTGTTGTGTCCGGAGTTCTCCGGGCGGGGCGACCAGAAGCGACAAGCGATTCGCGCATTCCCGCGCGGAGCGCTCCTCTTCGAGTCCGCAACAGGTGCGGGTTCGACGTTCCGTCAAGGAGACAGAACACATGGCTATTGGCACCGTCAAGTGGTTCAACGCTGACAAGGGCTTCGGCTTCATCACCCCGGACGGCGGCGGCGCTGACGTCTTCGCCCACTTCTCGGCGATCCAGTCCTCCGGCTACCGGAGCCTGGACGAGAACCAGCGGGTCGAGTTCGAGGTGACCCAGGGCCAGAAGGGCCCGCAGGCGGAGAACATCCGCCCGCTCTGATCCTCGGATCAACCCGTAACACCCTGATCTTCGGATCGACCCGTAACACCCTCCGCGCCCTCCGGGCGCGGTGACGGGACCGGTCCGCCGCGCCGCCCCCCGCTCCGGCGGGAGTGGCGTGCTGCGGCGGACCGGCCTGTACCCCTTCGGTTCGTGCTTGTGAGTCGCGGCGGATCCGCTCCGCCGGCGACAGCGCCGATTCACCCGGCGCCCTCCCTCGACACGTGCCGCGTCGAGGAAGGCATTTCCGCATGACCATGACCATTCCCACCTTCGCCGCGACCGGCCTGGCGCCGGCGCTGCTCACCGAGCTGACGGCGCAGGGCATCACCGAGCCGTTCCCGATCCAGACGGCCACCCTGCCGGACTCGCTCGCCGGCCGCGACGTGCTCGGCCGCGGCCGTACCGGCTCGGGCAAGACGCTCGCCTTCGGGCTCCCGCTGCTGTCGCGTACCGCCGGCCGCCGGGCCCGCCCCGGTCGCCCGCTGGCGCTGGTGCTGGTGCCGACCCGTGAGCTGGCCCAGCAGGTCACCACCGCGCTCGCCCCGTACGCCCGCGCCGTCGGGCTGCGCTGCGCCACCGTGGTCGGCGGCCTGTCGTTGCAGCGGCAGGCGGACGCCCTGCGCTCCGGCGCCGAGGTGGTGGTGGCCACCCCCGGCCGGCTGCACGACCTGATCAACCGGGGCGACGCCCGCCTCGACCAGGTCGCCATCACCGTGCTGGACGAGGCCGACCAGATGGCCGACATGGGCTTCCTGCCGCAGGTCACCAAGCTGCTGGAGCAGGTCGCCCCGGACGGCCAGCGGATGCTCTTCTCCGCCACCCTTGACGGCGGCGTGGACAAGCTGGTCCGCCGCTTCCTGAGCAACCCGGTCTCGCACTCGGTCGACCCGGGCACCGCCACGGTGACCGCGATGACGCACCACGTGCTGCACGTCGACGCGGCCGACAAGCCGGCCGCGCTCACCCAGATCGCCGCCCGTGAGGGCCGCACCATCATGTTCATGGCCACCAAGCACCGCGCCGACCGGATGGCCCGCCAGCTGCTGGCCAAGGGGGTACGCGCCGCCGCCCTGCACGGCGGCAAGTCCCAGCCGCAGCGCACCCGGATCCTGGAGCAGTTCCGCACCGGCCAGGTGACCGCCCTGGTCGCCACCGACGTGGCGGCCCGCGGCATCCACGTCGACGGGCTGGACATGGTGGTCAACGTGGACCCGCCGACCGAGGCGAAGGACTACCTGCACCGGGGCGGCCGTACCGCCCGGGCGGGGGAGTCCGGCACCGTGGTCACGCTGGTCCTGCCCGAGCAGCGCCGGGACGTCTCCCGGCTGATGAGCGTGGCCGGGATCAAGCCGCAGTCGACCCAGGTACGCCTCAACGACGGGTCGCTGGCCCGGGTGACCGGTGCCCGGGAGCCGTCCGGCGTGCCGGTGACCATCGCCGTCCCGCAGCCGGCACCGGCCGCGCGTAGCGCCAGCGGTGGCGGGGAGGGCGCGCGCTCCGCGCACCGCACCTCGGGCCGCTCCCGGCGCCCGCGCCGCCCGCGTACCGCCTGACCTTTTCCGGCCCGCAGCGGCCGCGCACCGCCCGACGGCGGTCGCGCGGCCGCTGTTTCCGTTTCCCGGCACGTCCCGTCCGGCCCGGAGTCCCTGGCATCGGTGGAGATCGTCGACCTGGCGGGGCCGGACGGCCACGCTGGGTAACGTTCGGCCGGCTGAGTCGGCAAACAGGCGAGGTTGGGTCCGATCGGCGACTGTCCCGAGGCCCCTGCCTGGTCGAAGCTGGTAGCCGGGGGGAAGATCCGGCCGGGGGCGGCCGGGCACGGGAGGGGTGACCATGGCGGGCGACGCCGATTCGGGGGCGGTGCGCGAGCTGCTGGTGGTGTTCGCGGTGGCGGGCGCGGGGCTGGTGCTCGCCATGGTCGCGGCGTTCGCGCCCTGGCACCCGAGGCCGGGGCGCGCCGCCCCGGCCGGGCTGGTGGAACTGCGCAGCCCGGCCGGCTCGGCCGGCCCGGCGGTCGAGTTGACCTCCGGCTAGCCGGAGGATGGTCCCGGGACCGCGGCCGGCGAGGGGCCGGCACGCGGGGGACCGGCCTCCGGCTGGCCGGGGGCGGTCGCGGGACCGCGGCCGGCGAGGGGCCGGTACGCGGGGGTGGCCGGTCGGGCTCCGGGGGGAGGACCGACCGGCCGTCACCCGATGGCGGAACGCTCGCGACGGACCAGCAGGTCGGCCAGCGTGGTCCGGTCGACCACCACGGCGATCGCGCCGTGCACCGCGAGCCAGACGTCCCGCAGCCCCGTCGCCACGCCGTGGTAGCCGGCGTTCTCCGCCGGCAGGCCGCGCACCGTGGTCAGCGAGCCGCCGACGGCGCGCAGCACGTCCCCGACGCTGATCTCCCCGGCGGGCCGGGTCAGCGCGTACCCGCCCTCGGTGCCCCGGTGGCTGTGCAGCAGCCCGGCCCGGCGCAGGTCCAGCAGGATGCCCTGGAGGAAGCTGAGCGGAATGCCCTGACTCTCCGCCAGGGCCGCCGCCTTCACCAGCTCGCCACCGGCCCCGCCCGACGCCCCCGGGCCGCCCGCCGGCCCGGAGGACGGCCCGGACCGGAAACCGGCCGAAGCAGCCGAGCCCCCCGCCGCGACGGGCGCCGTCGGCGACCCGGAGCCGGTCGGCCCGCCGTCGCCGCCGGTCGAGGCGGCGGCGACGGCGAGCATGGCCCGGAGCGCGTAGTCGCTGCGCGCGGAGACGTACACGTCATTGACCTGCCGGGTCCAACACGCCCCAGCGCCGCCGGACCGCCTTGTCCGCCGCGCCGAAGAGCGAATCCACCACGAGGCCAAGGACCAAGATAATGATCATGATGGCCATCAGCCGGGGTGCTTCGTTGAGTTCGCGTGCGTACGTGAGCTGGGCGCCGATCGAGGTACGGGTCGCGATGACGACCAGCAGCTCCCCGGCCATCAGGCTGCGCCAGGCGAAGGCCCAGCCCTGCTTGAGGCCGGCGATGATCGCCGGCAGCGCGGCGGGCGCGATCACGTACCGGTAGAGGTTCAGCCGGCGGGCGCCCAGGTTGCAGCCGGCCCGCAGCAGCAGCGGTGGTACGTAGTCCACGCCGTGAATGACACCGTTGGCGATCGACGGTGCCGCCCCCAGCACCACCACGAAGAAGATGGCCTGCTCGGTGAGCCCGAAGAGCAGGATCGCCAGCGGGAACCACGCGATCGAGGGCATCGTCTGCAACGCGGTGATCATGGAGCCGAGGGCGGCGCGCAGCACCCGGACCCGGGCCACCGCGAGGCCGAGGGCCAGCCCGATCACCAGAGCGGCGGCGAAACCGAGGGCCGCCCGCCGGCCGGTGGTGGCCAGTCCGTCCCACAGTGCGGCGCTGATCACGTACTGACCGAGGTCGGCGAAGACCGGGCCCGGCGGTGAGAGTGCCCACTTCTCCTTCCAACCGCTCCACACCGTCACCTGCCACAGAGCGATCGTCAGCGCGAGCGCGGCGAGCTTCGGCCAGGTGGCGGCCCAGATTCGGGCCGGGCGGGAGGTCTCCTTCTCCCGGCCGGCGATCTCCAGCGCGTCCAGGCCGGAGATCTCCGCGTCGCTGCGCTGACTGGTCGTGAGGGTGTCACTGGCCATGGCGGCCCACCTCCGTACGGAGCCGGTCGGTGACCTCGGCGGCGATCGCGGCGATCTCCGGAGAGTCGATGCGCCGGGGCCGGGGCACGGCGACCCGGGTGGAGTAGATGATCCGGCCGGGGCGACTGGACAGCAGGATGATCCGGTCGGCCAGCCGGGCGGCCTCGCGGACGTTGTGTGTCACGAAGAGGACGGTGAGCTTGCGCTCGCTCCAGATCCGTTCCAGCTCGTCGTGCAGGATGTCGCGGGTCATGGCGTCGAGGGCGCCGAACGGCTCGTCCATGAGCAGCACCGGGGTGTCCAGCGCGAGGGTACGGGCCAGCGCGACGCGCTGCCGCATGCCGCCGGACAGCTCGTGGGGACGCTTGCGGGCGAACTCGGCGAGGTGCACCGTACGCAGCAGCTCGGCGACCTGCTCGCGGCGTGCGGCCCGGGGCAGCCCGCGCAGCTTCAGCGGCACCTCGACGTTGCCCTCGACGGTCAGCCACGGGAAGAGCGCCGGCTCCTGGAACATCAGCCCCGGGTTGACGCCGTCGGGCAGGTCGATCCGTCCGCCGCTCGACCGGTCCAGCCCGGCGACGAGGTTCAGCAGGGTGCTCTTGCCGCAGCCGGACGCGCCGACGAGGCAGACGAACTCGCCCGGCGCGACGTCCAGGGAGACCCCGTCCAGGGCGAGGACGGCGTTCGCGCCGCGCCCGTACACCTTGGTCACGCCGTGCAGCGCGACCGGAGCGGTCGCGCTGCGCGGCGTCGTCGTGGTCGACGTCATGGTTGGACGACCTCGGGCTTGCCCTGGTTCTTCAGGGCCTTGTTGAGGTAGCTCAGGTCGTAGAGGCCCTTCAGGTCGACCGGCTGGGTCAGCTCGACCGCGACGGCGTGGTCGAGGCCCGCCTTCAGCGACGAGGCGATCGGGTCGTTGGTGAACTCCAGCGTGGGCCACGCCTGCTTGATCAGCTTGAGGTCCAGCGGCTTGCCGGTGATCTTGCCGATGTGGTCGGCGATGGCCTGGTGGGCCTCGTCCGGCTTGGTGTTGACGAACTCGTTCGCCGCGACCTGGCCGTCGACCAGCTTCTGCACGACGTCCGGGTGCTCCTTGAGGAACTTCGTGCTCACGATCAGGTTGGTGATGACGAACTTCTTGTCCGGCCAGAGGTCCCGCTCGTCGACGAGCACCTTGCCACCGGCGTTGACCAGCCGGGAGACGAACGGCTCGGGCACCCATGCGCCGTCGATCGCGCCGCTGCCGAAGGTCTCCACCGTCTGGGCGTTCTCCTGGGGCACGATTGTGACGTCGCCGCCGCCCTCCTTGGTGGTCTTCAGGCCCTTCTCCTTGAGCCAGTAGCGCAGCGCCACGTCCTGGGTGTTGCCCAGTTGCGGGGTGGCGATCTTCCTGCCGCGCAGCTGCTCCACCGAGGTGATCTCCGGCTTGACCACCAGGGCCACGCCGCCGGAGGCGGCGCCGGAGATCACCCGGACCGCCTCGCCCTTTGACTTGGAGAAGGCGTTCACGGTCGGGTTCGGACCGATGTACGTCGCGTCGAGCGCGCCGGAGAAGACCGCCTCGATCGCGGCGGGGCCGGCGTTGAAGGTCTTGGTCTCCAGCTTGGCGTCGGTGCCGAGCCTCTCGGTGAAGATGCCCTTCTCCACGCCGACCACGGCCGGGGCGTGGGTGATGTTGGGGAAGTAGCCCAGCCGCAGGGTGACCGGGCCGGAGCCGCCGGCCTCGCTGTCGTCGCCGCACGCCGCCGTGGTCCCCGCCGTCGCCACGCCGATGACGGCGAGGGTGGCGAGGGAGACCAACCGACGGAAGGGGAGCCGTCTCATCGTCCATCCAATCCGCAGTATTCCTACTTGATTGGTAGGAAGAGTGGGGCAGCGGTCGGTCGGCGTCAAGACCCATTCACGATCCGGGACGGCCTGCCCGGGAAATCTCGGCAATTCCCACCTGTTCGGTGGGGTTGTCGGCGTCGGTCGGTCGACCGCCGTACCGCCGTCCGGCGGCGCCCCCGCCGGAGCACCCGCCGGTGCCGACCGCTTCTGAGCGGAGGTCGCCGGTGTCGGGGGTGCCGACGCGTTAGGGTCGATCTCGTGCCGACGCGCAGAGTGAAAATCCCCGCGACGAAATATCCGGTCGAGCGGTACACCCTCGACAACGGCCTGCGGGTGGTCCTCACCCCCGATCGCAGCGCCCCGGTCATCGGGGTCGCGGTCGTCTACGACGTCGGCATCCGGTCCGAGCCCGAGGGGCGTACCGGCTTCGCCCACCTCTTCGAGCACCTGATGTTCCAGGGCTCGGAGAACCTGGAGAAGCTGGCCCACTTCCGGCACGTCCAGGGCGCCGGCGGCACCTTCAACGGCTCCACCCACCTGGACTACACCGACTACTTCGAGACGCTGCCGAGCAACGCCCTGGAACGGGCGCTGTTCCTGGAGGCCGACCGGATGCGCGGCCCCCGGCTGACCGAGGAGAACCTGCGCAACCAGGTCGACGTGGTCAAGGAGGAGATCCGGGTCAACGTGCTGAACCGGCCGTACGGCGGCTTCCCGTGGCTGACCCTGCCGCCGGTCATGTTCGACACCTTCCCGAACGCGCACGACGGCTACGGCTCCTTCGTCGACCTGGAGTCGGCCACCGTCGCCGACGCCGCCGACTTCTTCCGCCGCTACTACGCCAGCGGCAATGCGGTGCTGGCGGTCAGCGGGGACATCGACGTCGCCGAGGCGATGACTCTGATCGAGCGGCACTTCTCCGACGTGCCGGCCCGACCCGCGCCGCGGCGGCCCGACTTCACCGAGCCGGACCTGACCGTCGAGCGGCGCAGCACGTACACCGACACCCTGGCGCCGCTGCCGGCGGTCGCCGGGGCCTGGCGGGTCCCCGACCCGATCGACGACTTCGCCGGCTACCTGCCCTACGTGGTGCTGGCCGAGGTGCTCACCGACGGCGACGCCTCCCGGCTGGTCGAGCGGCTGGTCCAGCGGGACCGGACAGTCACCGGCCTCGGCGGCTACCTCGGCTTCATGGGCGACCCGTTCGACGTGCGCGACCCCACCGCGCTGCTGCTCCAGGCGCACCTGCCACCCGGCGGGGACGTGGACAAGGTGCTGCGCACCATCGACGAGGAGATGGACCGGCTGGCCACCGACGGGCTGATCGAGGGCGAGCTGGCGCGTACCCAGGCCAGGATGGCCACCCACCTGCTGCGGGACACCGACGCGGTGCTCGGTCGGGCGCTGCGGATGGCCGTGCTGGAACAGCAGCGCGGCGAGCCGGGCCTGCTCAACGAGCTGCCCCGGCTGGTCGGCGAGGTCACCGAGGAGCAGGTCCAAGCCGCCGCCGCCACCCTGCGGCCGGAGCGCCGCGCCGCCGTCGAGGTTATTCCCGGAGGTGCCCGGTGAGCGCGAGGAGTGAGCCGGGGTTGCGAGCCCCGCAGTCGCGAACGGAAGACGCCCCGGTGAGCGCGAGGAGTGAGCCGGGGTTGCGAGCCCCGCAGTCGCGAACGAAGGTGACCCGGTGACGACGACCGCCCCTGCCACGCCGCGCGCGCTGCCGCCGCTCGGCCCCACCCGCAAGCTCAAGGTGCCGAAGCAGGCCGAGCGGCGGCTCGCCAACGGGCTCACCGTGATCGCGGTACGCCGCCCCGCCGTGCCCCTGGTCGAGCTGCGGCTGTGGATGCCGTTCGGCCGTACCCACCTGGCGCGCGGCGCGGTGCTCTCGCAGACCATCCTCTCCGGCACGCAGACCCACACCGCCACCCAGATCGCCGCCGAGTTGCAGAAGGTCGGCGGCGGGCTCTCGGCCGGCATCGACCCGGACCGGCTCATGCTCTCCGGGGCCGCCCTGGTCACCGGCCTGGGCCGGATGCTGGAGCTGGCGGCCGACGTGCTGACCGACGCGACGTACCCGGCCGACTGGGTGGGCACCGAGCGGGACCGGCTGATCGACCGGATCCAGGTGGCGCAGAGCCAGCCGGCGCACCTGGCCCGGACGGCCCTGCTCAAGCGGATCTACGGCAGCCACCCGTACGCGGTGCAGACCCCGGAGCCAGAGCAGGTCCGCGCGGTGAAGCCACCGGCGCTGCGCAAGCTGCACGCCGAGCGGGTGCACCCGGCCGAGGCGGTGCTGGTGCTGGTCGGCGACGTGCGGCCGGACCGGGCGCTGGACGCCGCCGAGCAGGCGCTGAGCGGCTGGCGCGGCGAGACCCGGGGGGTCGACCTGCCGCCGACCCCGCCGCTGGAGCCCGGTCCGCTGCTGCTGGTCGACCGGCCCGGCTCGGTGCAGTCCTCGCTGCGCATCGCGCTGCCCGCGGTGCCGCGCACCCACCCGGACCACGCCGCGCTGCAACTGGCCAACCTGGTCTTCGGCGGCTACTTCTCCTCCCGCTGGGTGGAGAACATCCGCGAGGACAAGGGCTACACGTACGGGCCGCACTCGTCGGTCGAGCACTCGGTCGCCGGCTCGGTGCTGGTCGCCGCCGCCGAGGTGGCCACCGAGGTGACCGGCCCGGCGCTGCTGGAGACGACGTACGAGCTGGGCCGGCTCGCCTCGCTGCCGCCGAAGCCGGACGAGCTGGAGCAGGCCCGCCAGTACGCCCTGGGCACCCTCCAGCTCGGCATGTCCACGCAGGCCGGTCTCGCCTCGCTGACCAGCGCGTACGCCGGCAACGGGCTGCGCCTGGACTTCCTGGCCGAGCACGCCGCCCGGCTGGCCAGGGCGACCCCCGAGGACGTCGCGGAGGTCGCGGCCCGCTACCTCGCCCCGGCGAAGGCGGTCACCGTGGTGCTGGGCGACGCCGACCGGATCGAGGGACAGCTGGCCGCGCTGACCCCGGTGCGCCGGGAGTCGGCGTGAGCGGCGAGTCCGCCCCGCCGCTGGCCCGCACCACCCTGGACCGGGCCGCGCACCGGCGTACCGACCCGAACTGGCTGGCGCAGGCCTGGCGGCGGTCCCGGGTGCTGATGCTCGACTCGTCGCGGGAGGGGCTGGCGCTGGTCCGTACCGATGCCAACCCGCCGGCGCTGGTGCTGCGCGAGCCGGCCGAGCTGGACGGGATCGCCGACGCCGCGCCGCTCTTCCTCGGCCTGGAGCCGGACGGTGCGCCGGTCTTCGCGGTGGACGCGCCGCTGCCCGACCTGCCGGGCACCCGGGCGGTGCACCTGCGGGACGTCGGGCACCTGCTCAGCGACCGGGACGCGGGCATCTTCACCACCGCGCTGGCGCTGGTCAACTGGCACCTGGGGCACGGCTGGTCGCCGCGGACGGGGCACCGGACGGAAATCGACGAGGGTGGCTGGTCCCGGGTGGACGCGCAGGGCCACCGGGCCTGGCCACGGACCGACCCGGCGATGATCGTGCTGGTGCACGACGGGGTGGACGGCCCGGACGGGCGCTGCCTGCTCGGCAACAACGCGACCTGGCCACGCACGGCGGGGGAGCGCCGCTTCTCCTGCCTGGCCGGCTACGTCGAGCCGGGGGAGTCGGCCGAGGCGGCCGTGCTGCGCGAGGTGCACGAGGAGGTCGGGGTCGCGGTCGAGCGGATCGGGTACGCGGGCAGCCAGGCCTGGCCGTTCCCCGGCTCGCTGATGCTCGGCTTCCTGGCCGAGGCGGACCCGAAGGCGCCGGTCCTCCTCGACCCGACCGAGATCGCGTACGCCCGCTGGTTCACCCGGCGGGAGGTCGGCGCGGTGCTGGCGGGGCGGGCGGTGGACGCCGGCGACGGGGACCGGGTGATCCTGCCGCCGCCCTCCTCGATCGCCCTCTTCCTCATCCACCGCTGGCTGGACGGGCACTGCTGACCGGTTGACGGCCCGGGCGCCGGGCCTGGACGCGGTCCCGGCCCGGGACCGTCGTTGCCGCGACGATCCCGGGCCGGGAACACGGACCGTCGTGGCGGATGAGGCGAGGAACACGGCGGGGGAGCCGGTCCGACCACGGCGGACGTCGGTGGTTCTCAGGTGCCGCTGGCCTCCCACCACTCCTGGTAGACGACGCCGGGATCGTCGAGTGGGAGCACCTTGACCCGTTGCCGGCCGGACCGGACGGCGCCGACGGTGGACAGCGCGCGGGCGAGCAGCAGCGCGGCGTCGCGGTCCTCGGCGTGCACGATCTGACGGCGCGGTTCGGGCGCGGTGGTCTCGTCCCGCAGCCGGCCACCACCGACCCAGGCGGCGGCGATGTCGTTGTCGGCGGCGGTGCGGATGTCGGTACGAACGATCAGGAAACGCATGGCTGTCTCCGGATGGACCGCGACGGGGCGAGCACGCTGTGGAAGTTCCACGTCACTCTTTCGTCATGTTACGCCCGCGCGTCGTCCCAGCAAGTGAAACGCGGCCATCCGTCCGGTCTCGTCCGATCATCCGATGCTCGGTCCGGACGTTCGCGCCGGCGGAGACGACGAGAGGCCGCCGGCGGTGCGCCGACGGCCCCTCGCTGCGTCACCGGATCAGTTCAGATCGAACTGCCCGTTCTTCGCGCCGCCGACGAAGCCGAGCCAGCCGGCCCGGTTGAACAGCAGCACGGGCCCGCTCGGGTCCTTGCTGTCCCGCAGCGCGACCACGGCCGCACCGGCGCCCAGCGGCGCCACCTCCACGCAGTTCGAGGTCTGGCTGCGGGTGCTCTTGCGCCACGGGGCGTCGGCGAGCTGCCGGGCGGAGACGGTGTTGCGGATGTCGTTCATGGTTCTGCTCCTGCTCCTGGAACTCCGATGGGGACGAGTGACCCGCCCGGCCCCGACGGGGTCCGGTGTGGATCACCGTTCCGTCAGGCGCCCGGAGTGTCGCCGGCGCTGGACCGGCGGTGGCGACCCGGGGGCCGACGTGGACGGGGCTGCCGAGTCGGTCAGCCGCCCCGTCGCCTCGAAGAGCCAGGAGAGGGTGTCCGATGCGGAGAGCGCCGCCGAGCACAGCCACTCGAAGGTCACTTTATAGCGATTTACCGGGTTTGCCTCGTGTGACATGACGTCGATGAAGCCGCCTTCGATCGCCAGGGTCTCCGGATCCTGGGGATCGGCGAACCGGTAGAGCGAGAAGGCGGTCGGCGGCAGGTAGAAATCGCCGATCACCGTGTCGCGTTGCAGCAGGTGCAGCGTGACGTTGGGAAGGATGGCCAGCTCACAGAGCTTTACCAGCTGCTCGTGCAGCACTTCCGGCGGCCCGGCCCGGCGGCCCAGCGCGGCCTCCTCCAGCACCGCCGTGTAGCGCGGGCCGTCGACCCGGTCCAGCAGCGACTGGCGGGCGAGCCGGGCGCGTACCTCGGTCTCCGGGTCCTCGCCGGCCTCGGGGTCGCCGATCGCGCTGGCCGCCCGGTCGGCCGAGACGATCCGCAGCCGGGCGTAGCCGGGGGTCTGGAGCAGCCCCGGCACCAGCACCGGGTTGTACTCGCGGATCTCCGCGCAGCCGGCCTCGATCTCCGCCCAGCCGAGCTGCTGCTGCGTCATCACCGGGTACGACTTGCGCCAACCGCGCATGTCGCCGGCCTCGTGGGTGATCCCCAGCAGGTCGTCGCGCAGCTCCGGCTCGGCGCCGTAGAGGTCCAGCAGGAGGCGTACGTCGTCCGGGTCCGGGCGGCTGCGCCCGTTCTCCAGCCGGGACAGCTTGGACGCCGACGCCCAGCCGATCCGCTCGATGACCTGGTCGCCGGTGAGTCCCGCCGCCTCGCGCAGGCGGCGCAGTTCGGTGCCGAGCCTGCGTCGTCGCAGGATCGGACTGGGTACCGCAGGAGGCACAGGTGTCCTCGTTTCGCGTCGACCGCCGCGGACGCGACGGTAACTGTATGAAATTCGCCCCCCACGGTCAGTATGGACGGCGCGACCGGTGCCGGAGGTTCCGGCGAGGGCGTGTCACGAGACAAAAAGAGGACTGTGGAAGGTGTCGGCCGTCCGGGCGACGATGACCGGGCCGGCCGCACCTCCCCCTGACGCGCCGACCGGCGCCATCCCCGCGGAGGGAACCCTCATGCGCACCGTCCTGCGCCGCCCCGACTTCCGACTGCTCTTCGGCGCGCTGCTGGCCAGCATGGCCGCCGAGTCGATCCTGCTGCTCGCGCTCGCCATCTGGGTCAAGGATCTGACCTCCTCCGACGGGCTGGCCGGCGCCACCATCTTCGCGATCATCGCCCCGATGACGCTGGCGCCGCTGGTCGGCTGGGTGGTCGACCGCTACCGCCGGCGGCCGTTCTTCGTCGCCGCGAACCTGGGCACCGCCATGCTGCTCACCCCGCTCTTCGCGGTCCGGGACCGCGCCGATGTGTGGATCATCTACGTGGTGGCCGCGCTGTACGGCTTGTCGTATCTCACGCTCAGCGCGACGCTCAGCGGCCTGATCCGGCAGCTGGTGCCGAGCGAACTGCTCGCCGACGCGAACGGGGCGCTGCAGACCGTGCGGCAGGGGCTGCGGCTCGGCGGCCCACTGGCCGGGGCGGCCCTCTACGCGGCCGTCGGTGGCTGGCTGCTCACCACCCTGGCGATGGTCGGGTTCGTCACCGCCGCCGCCGTGGTCGGGCTGCTCCGGGTGGCCGAGACCGAACCGGCGGCGGCCACCCTGCGCTGGCCGGCCGAGCTGGGCGCCGGGCTGCGCCACCTGGCCGGCGAGCCGGCGCTGCGCCGGGCCCTGCTCGGCTACGGGCTGGGCTCGCTGGTGATGGGCTTCAGCGAGTCGTTGATCTTCGCGTACGTCGACCAGGGGCTGGACCGCGACGCCGCGTTCGTCGGGGTACTGGTCACCGTGCAGGGGGTGGGTGGGCTGGTGGGCGGCCTGCTCTCACCCGCGGTGGTGCGCCGTATCGGCGAGGTCGGGGCGCTCGCCGCCGGGGTGACCTTCTTCGGCCCGGCCGCGCTGGCGCTGGCCTGGCCGGACCTCCGGCTCGGGGTGCTGGCGCTGCTGCTGGCCGGGGTCTCGTTGCCGCTGACCATGGTGGGGCTCGCCACGCTGATCCAGCGGCGCACCCCGCCCCGGCTGCTGGGCCGGGTCGCCGCGGCGTCCGAGGCGCTGGTCAGCGGCCCGCAGGCGTGCTCCATCGGGGCGGGCGCGCTGCTCGTCGGGGTGTTCGACTACCGGCTGTTGTTCGTCCTGGTCGGGGTGGTCACCACCGCCGCCGGCGCCTGGCTCTGGCGCGGCCGCCGGCTCTCCCCGCCGCCCGGGACGCCCGCTGGAGTCCCGTCGCCCCGCCGTCCCCACCCGGCCGAACACCTCACCCCCGACGCCACCCGCCGCTGAGCGCCCGCACCCGGACACGGAAAAGTGGCCGTTCCGGGGGGAACGACCACTTTTCGTGAGTGCTGAGGGGTCAGCCGGCGAGGCTGGCCAGGTGCTGCTTGACCTGGGTGATGGAGGGGTTGGTCAGGGCACTGCCGTCGGCGAAGCGCAGCGTGGGGACGGTCTGGTTGCCCCCGTTGACGCTCATCACGAACTGGGCCGCCTTCGGGTCCTGCTCGATGTCGACCACCTCGTACCCGATGCCCTCCCGGTCCAGCTGCGACTTGAGCCGGTGGCAGTAGCCGCACCACGGGGTGGAATACATCGTCAACATGGTCAGGTCCTCCAAGTGCTCGCCTCGCCCGGCCTGTCGTTCAGGTCAGGCTAACCGCTGCAACATCAGCGGGAGCTGAGATGATTCCTCGCTGTGGGGGTTCACTCAGCGGCGGAAGTCGTGCTCGCCGGGCTCGACCCGGAGCAGCGCGCGGCGGTGACCGCCCCGGCCGGCCCGGTCTGCATCCTGGCCGGCGCGGGCACCGGCAAGACCCGCGCGGTGACCTCGCGGATCGCCCACCGCGCGCTCACCGGCGAGATCTCCCCCCGGCACGTGCTGGCGGTCACCTTCACCGCCCGGGCCGCCGCCGAGATGCGGGCCCGGCTCACCGTTCTCGGGGTGTCCGGTGTCCAGGCACGGACCTTCCACGCCGCCGCGCTGCGCCAGGTGCGCTACTTCGCGCCCCGGCTGCTGGAGGGGCGCGCCATGCCCGAGCTGCTGGACAGCAAGGTGCGGGTGGTCACCCTGGCCGCCGCCAAGGTCGGCCTGCGCGCCGACCGGGCCGCCGCGCGCGACCTCGCCGGCGAGATCGAGTGGGCCAAGTCGTCGCTGGTCGAGCCGGGGGAGTACGTAATCGCCGCGGCCAAGGCGCTGCGCGAGACGCCGTACGAGCCGGCGAAGGTGGCCGAGGTCTTCGCCGCGTACGAACGGCTCAAGCGCTCCAACGGCGTGATCGACTTCGAGGACATGCTGCGCGCCGCGGTCTGGGGGATCGAGGAGCACCGGGACGTCGCCGAGCAGGTGCGCGGCCAGTACCGGCACTTCGTCGTCGACGAGTACCAGGACGTCAACCCGTTGCAGCAACGGCTGCTGGACGCCTGGCTCGGCGGCCGGGACGACCTGACCGTGGTGGGCGACGCCAGCCAGACGATCTACTCGTTCACCGGGGCCACCTCGTCGTACCTGGTCGACTTCCCGCGCCGGCACCGGGGCGCGACGGTGGTCCGGCTGGTCCGCGACTACCGCTCCACCCCGCAGGTGGTCGGGCTGGCCAACGCGGTGATCTCGCAGGCCCGGGGCGCCGAGGCGCGGCTGCGGCTGGAGCTGCACGGGCAGCGCCCGCCGGGCCCCGAGCCGGAGCTACGGATCTTCACCGACGAGCCGGCCGAGGCGAACGCCGTCGCCGCCCGCTGCCGGACCCTGGTCGACGGGGGCACCCCGGCCAAGGAGATCGCCGTGCTGTTCCGGACCAACGCCCAGTCCGAGGCGTACGAGAAGGCGCTGACCGAGGCCGGCGTGCCGTACGTGGTGCAGGGGGCGGAGCGGTTCTTCGAGCGGGTCGAGGTGCGCCAGGCGATGGTCGCGCTGCGGGCCGCCACCCGCTCGATCCCGGGGGAGACCCCGCTGCCGACCGCCGTGGTCGAGGCGCTCGCCGCGGTGGGCTGGGCCCCCGACGCGCCCCCGGCCGGCGGCGCCGCCCGGGAGCGGTGGGAGGCGCTGGCCGCGCTGGTCCAGCTCGCCGAGGAGTACGCGGCGACGCCGGAGGTGCTCCCGATCGGCGAGGCCGCCGCGGTGGAGCGCCCGGTGACCCTGAGCGACTTCAACGAGGAGCTGGCCCGCCGCGCCGCCCAGCAGCACGTGCCGACCGTCGACGGAGTGACGCTGGCGTCGCTGCACTCGGCCAAGGGGCTGGAGTGGGACGCGGTCTTCCTGGTCGGGCTCTCCGAGGGCACCCTGCCCACCACGTACGCCCGTACCCCGGAGCAGGTCGAGGAGGAGCGCCGGCTGCTCTACGTCGGGATCACCCGCGCCCGGCAGTGGCTCTGGCTGTCGTACGCCTCGGCCCGCTCGTCGGGCGGACGGGCCCGGCGGCCGTCGAGGTTCCTGCCGCAGCTGGACCGCTCCGGCGGCGGCGAGCGGGCCGGCGGCGGCGTGGCGAAGCGCACCGCCGCGCGCCGCCCCGCCACCCAGATCGTCTCCTGCCGGATCTGCGGCGCGACCCTGCTCGCCGGCCCGGACCGCAAGCTGGGCCGCTGCCCGACCTGCCCGTCCGACATCGACGAGGACCTGTACGAGCGGCTGCGGGACTGGCGGGCCCGGGTGGCCGGCGCGCAGAAGGTCCCGGCGTACGTCGTCTTCACCGACGCCACCCTGACCGCGCTGGCTGAGCGGCGTCCCGGGCGGACCGAGGAGCTGATCGCCATCGCCGGGATCGGGCCCCGCAAGCTCGGCCTCTACGGCGAGGCCGTGCTGGCGCTAGTGGACGGTGCGGCGGTGGACGACATCGCGCCGCAAAAAACTTTCGAAATCTCGTCGTAAATTCGTTTGCCCTCGCCCCCGGGCGAGGAATAGCCTCATGGCACACCTCGGGAGCGGCGCCATTCCGGCTGCTCACGGGGTGGGAGACCAAGTCGGCACGAGGAACGTGAGGGAGGTGGCACCCGTGGAGATCTTCACCTATGAGCGTCCGGCGGCGATGCCAGCTGCCTGCGCTCCGCTGTCGACTGTCCGGGTGGCCCTTGCCGCCACGCGACCGTCGGTTCCGCAGGTGCACCAGGTCCAGGCTCAGGCCGAGCTGACCCTGACCGTCGCACCGATCGGAGTCGAGGGGACCAGTGGCTTCACGGGCATGGGCATCGGTGTCGCCAAGAAGCGCACGGATGTCCGCGGCGCTCCACCTCGAGGTAGACCGGTCTGAATCCCAGACCACCGGCTCACCTCGAGGCCGCGGAACCCGCTCACCGGGATCCGCGGCCTCAGTTTTTTGCCCCGCCGTACGTCGGAAATGCGATCCACGAGATCGAAGTGAGAGAGAGGTGACCGGGCGATGAGTCTGGCGTTGGCCCCCCTCGACGTGAGCGTCGAGATGGAGGCGAACCTGCCCTGCCGGAAGTTCGACCCTGACCTGTGGTTCTCCGACCAGCCCGCCGAGCTGGAGTTGGCCAAGTCGCTCTGCGGGGACTGCCCGCTGCGCGTCGAGTGCCTCGCCGGTGCGGTGGAGCGGGCGGAGCCGTGGGGCGTCTGGGGCGGCGAGATCTTCGAGCGTGGCGCGGTCGTCCCGCGCAAGCGGCCCCGTGGCCGTCCGCGCAAGGAGGACCTCGCCCGCGACGCGGCGCTCCGGGTCGAGGCCGAGGCGCGACTGGTGGCCAGTGGTGTGGCCATCTCGCGCAACGCGGTCCGGCTGGCGGCCTGACAACTTCCCGTTCCAATCCCGCCGGTGTCCGACACCGGCCGCGAGAAAGCCGAAACCAATGCTGCTGAACTACCCGAACGGAACCGAGATGCAACTACTCCACGAAGCGTTGTCCCGTGCTCGAATGCGCCGGCCTCAGGCCGGTCGTACCACCACGAGCACTGAGGCAACCCGTTCCGCCCGTACCGTCGCGATGAAGAGCCGGAGCCAGTCGGCTCGCGACCTGGGCGCTCTCTAGATCCCTACCGAGTACGCGGGGGGGGGGGGGGGGGGGCCGGGCCCCCCCCCCCCCCCCCGGCACCCCCCCCCCCCCCCCCCCCCCCCGCCCCCCCGCCCCCCGCCGACCCGACCACCCGCCACGCGGCG
>NZ_JARXXY010000036.1:0-64375 GCF_029893845.1 Micromonospora sp. A200
CGACCCGCTCCGCGGCGGGATCCCGACGGCGAGGCATAAACCGAAGCCAACACCACCCCTACGACATTCTCCCAACCCGACCCACCCGGCCAACGATTGTGGACACGGCACTAGCCGCGGACGGATCGTCCCGCCAGCGATGCCCGACCGCCGGCCGCGCCGTACGGCGGCGGGCCGGCGGTCGGCACGAGTGGTCAGAGGACGCGCTGCACCCAGCCGTGCGGGTCCTCGGCCTCGCCGCGCTGGATCGACACCAGCTGCTCCCGCAGCGCCATGGTCGACCGGCCCGGCTCGCCCCCGCCGATGAGGAACTCCCCGTCGGGGAAGCGCACCCGGCCGATCGGGGTGATCACCGCGGCGGTGCCGCAGGCGAAGACCTCACGCAGCCGACCGCTGGCGGCGTCCGCCTGCCAGTCGGCGAAGCTGATCGGCCGCTCCTCGACCCGGTGCCCGGCCGTGGCGGCCAGGGTGAGCACCGCGTCGCGGGTGATGCCGGGCAGGATCGTGCCGGTCAGCGGCGGGGTGACCAGCGTGTTGTCGTCGTAGACGAAGAAGACGTTCATGCCGCCCAGCTCGTCGACGAACCGGCGCTCCACCGCGTCGAGGAAGACCACCTGGTCGCAGCCGGCCCCGATCGCCTCGGCCTGGGCGGCCAGCGAGGCGGCGTAGTTGCCGCCGCACTTCGCCGCGCCGGTGCCGCCGGGCGCCGCGCGGGTGTAGTCCGGCGAGACCCAGACGGTGACCGGCTTGACCCCGCCGGCGAAGTACGCCCCGGCCGGCGAGGCGATCACGCAGTAGAGGTATTCGTTGGCCGGGCGGACGCCGAGGAAGACCTCGCTGGCGAACATGAAGGGCCGCAGGTAGAGGCTGGCGTCCGGCCCGTCCGGGATCCACTCCCGGTCGATCTCGACCAGCCGGCGCAGCGACTCGACGAACGTCTCCGCCGGCAGCTCCGGCATGGCCAGCCGCTGGGCGGAGGCGATGAACCGGTTGGCGTTGGCCTCGGGGCGGAACATGGTGACCGCCCCGTCCGCCGTCCGGTACGCCTTGAGCCCCTCGAAGATCTCCTGCGCGTAGTGCAGCACGGCGCTGGCCGGATCCATCGGGATCGGCGCGCGCGCCTCGACCCGGGCGTCGTACCAGCCCTTGCCCTCGGCGTAGCGGATGGTGACCATGTGGTCGGTGAAGACCCGGCCGAAGCCCGGGTTGGCCAGCAGGGCGGCCCGGTCGGCGGCGGATACCGGTGCGGGATTCGGACGGATCTCGAAATCGAGCTTGTCACCACCGCTCATCGCGCTGACCTCCCTGCGGGTC
This sequence comes from Micromonospora sp. A200, assembly GCF_029893845.1. Taxonomy (NCBI): domain Bacteria; kingdom Bacillati; phylum Actinomycetota; class Actinomycetes; order Micromonosporales; family Micromonosporaceae; genus Micromonospora; species Micromonospora sp. A200. Next base: position 1,315 of record NZ_JARXXY010000036.1, read on the forward strand.
GACGGCGTGCGGGATCGCACACCGAATCACTGGTGCCAGAAACTTACCCCGAACGGTCGTTCAGCGGATAGCTCCGCCCCGGCGGATCGAGCGCCCCGGATGGGGCGCCGCGGGGGCGTGCGGAGCAGCGACGACGGTGGGGCCGAAAAGGCCCGGCTCCGGGTCCGGCGGACCCGGGAGGCGGACCGGTGGAGCGTGCCGGCGGCCGTCAGGCCACGGCGTGGGCGGCGAGCCGGTCGCCGACCTCCGCGGTGCGCAGCGGTACGCCCGGGGTGCGGTTGGCCAGCTCCACGGCGACCGCGGCGGTCACCCGCGCGGCGGCGTCGGCGTCGCCGAGCTGGTCGAGCAGGAGCGCGGCGGAGAGCACCGCGGCAACCGGGTCGGCGAGCCCCTTGCCGGCGATGTCCGGCGCCGAGCCGTGTACCGGCTCGAACATCGACGGGTACGTCCCGTCGGGGTTGATGCTGCCGCTGGCGGCGAGCCCGATCCCGCCGGTGACGGCGGCGGCGATGTCGGTGAGGATGTCGCCGAAGAGGTTGTCGGTGACCACCACGTCGTAGCGCTGGGGCTGGGTCACCAGGAACATCGCGGCGGCGTCGACGTGCTGGTACTCGGTGGTCACGTCCGGGTGCTCGGCGGCCACCGCCGCGAAGGCGCGCGCCCACAGTGAACCGGCGTGGGTCAGCACGTTGGTCTTGTGCACCAGGGTGACCTTGCGGCGCTCGCGCCGGGCGGCCCGGGCGAAGGCGTCCCGGACGACCCGCTCGACCCCGTGCCGGGTGTTCAGGCTCTCCTCGGTGGCCACCTCGGCCGGGGTGTCGCGGTGCAGCACGCCGCCGGCGCCCGCGTAGAGCCCCTCGGTGCCCTCCCGGACGACCACCAGGTCGACCTCGCCGGGCTTGACGTTGGCCAGCGGGCCCGGCACGCCGGGCCAGAGCCGCGACGGGCGCAGGTTGACGTACTGGTCGAAGGCGAAGCGGAGCTTGAGCAGCAGGCCGCGCTCCAGCACGCCCGGCGGGACCGAGGGGTCGCCGACGGCGCCGAGCAGGATGGCGTCGTGGTCGGCCAGCTCGGTCAGCACCGCGTCGGGCAGCACCTCGCCGGTGCGGTGGTAGCGCGCCGCGCCGAGGTCGTAGCGGGTGGTCTCGATCCCGGGGTGCACGGCGTCGAGGACCTTGAGGGCCTGCGCGACCACCTCGGGTCCGATACCGTCCCCGGCCACCACCGCGATCCGTGCCACCTGGCGCTCCTCACCTCGTCGTTCTCGTGCACGGTACGTCGCCGTCCCGCCTCCCGGTACGCATCTTCCAACATTCGGGACATACGGATGCTCAGGAGGCTCCCAGGTGACATTCATGGTGCGGTCATGTCCGCTGCCTATGGTCGATGACGAGCGGGTCACGGGGGCCCGTGACGGGATTCGCCGCGGTGCTGCGGCGCCGTCGGCGAAGGAGCGGTGTCATGCGGATCGACCAGCGGTACCGACCGGCCGGGACGAACGAGCAGCCCCGCACCCGGTGGGTGGACCAGGCGGTGTTCGCCCGGCGCCGGCCGGACCTGCGGCTCGGCACCAGCAGCCACCGGGTCGACCGCACCGGCGAGGCCGCCGTCGACCGGATCGCCGTCCGGCACACCGTACGCACCAGCACCGCCGAGTACTCGCTCCTGCTCAACGCCCCCGAGCACGTCGGGCGCCGGCTGGTCGGGGACGCGCTGCGCGACGCCGTCGCCGAACTGCGCGCCATCGACCTCACCTACGGCCCCGGCCGGCCGGACAGCCTGGTCTCCCGGCTGCGCCGCGGCGAGATCGCGCCCGAGTCGTACCCGCCGCTGGCGGACCTGGTGGACCGCTGCGCGGCGATGCGCGCCGCCACCGACGGCTGGTTCGACGCCTGGGCCGTACCCGGTGGTTTCGATCCGGGCGGCCTGCTCAACGGCTGGGCGGTGGAGCGGGCGGCGGCCCGGCTGCGCGCCGCCGGCATCCACGACTACGCCGTGCTCTCCGGCGCGGACCTCACCGTCCGGGGTCACGCCGCGCACGGCGGGCCCTGGCGGGTCGCGGTGCACCACCCGACCGACGGGCGTCGCCCGCCGCTGGTGCTGGAGATGACGGCCGGTGCGGTGGGCACCTCCGGGGTGACGGGCCGCCGGGACCACGTGGTCGACCCGCACACCGGCGAACCCGCCGACCAGCTGGTCGCCGCCACCGTCGTCGGGCCCGACCTGGCGGTGGCGGACGCCTACGCCACCGCGCTGTACGCGGCCGGCCCGACCGGGCTGGCCTGGTTCCGCAACGGCTCGGGATATCAGGCGCTCTTCGCCCACCGGCGTCGCTGAGCGCGGCGGGGACACGTCGGCCGACCGGTGGAGGGGGTCCACTCGGGTGGCGCGGTCGGCGGGCCCGCGATCGGCCCCCACGGTCTCGGCAACGACCGTGGGGGCCGGTCAGCGACGAGTGCGCGTGGCTCGCGCAATCGAGGGGTGCGGACCGGTCGGCCGGAACGCCTGACCTCGTCACCCGAAGACGGGCCGAGCGCTCCACTCGGCCGGCGACCGCACCGGTACGCTAGCGAATCGACGCAACTCGACGCAAGAGTCTCCACAGCGGACCGTCTTGGACGGACCTCACGTCACCTCGGAGTCGCTCGTCGGCGGGTCCGCTGCATGAAGGTGAACGGCGGATGGCACGCTGTCCGCCGTGAGTTTCGATCTGAGCGTGTGGGCCCTGCCTGCCGGGGCCACACCGGAGGACGTCCGGGCGGCGGTGCGGCGGTGCCGCGAGGGACGCCACGATGACCGGCACCCCGACCCGCGGGTCGTCGCCTTCTACCGGGCCATCACCGCCAGCTACCCCGACCGGCGGGTCGTACCGGGTACGCCGTGGGAGGTGGTACCGCTGCACGCGGCCAACGACCACGTCGAGCTGAACCTCGTGCCGACCTGCGCGGACCAGGTGCTGCTCGACATCGAGCGGCTGGCCGGCCAGCACGACCTGATGCTCTTCGACGCCCAGGACGGCTCGGTCTATCCGCCGCCGTCCCGCGTCGCGGGCTGACCCGCCGTACGGCGAGGGGCCCGGCCGAGACGGCCGGGCCCCCTGCGTCGTGCCTACCGGTACTACTCGTCGCGCAGGTCGGCGGCGCTGGCCGAGGTCGCGCCGATCGAGTCGGCCGCCGAGGTGAGCAGGTCCGCCCCGAGCGCCTGGTCGACGGTGAGGGTCATCAGCGTCTCGCCGCCGGCCTCCCGACGGGCCACCTGCATGGCGGCGATGTTGACGCCGGCCTCGCCGAGCAGGGTGCCGACGGTGCCGACCACGCCGGGCCGGTCGACGTAGCGCAGGAAGAGCAGGATGCCCTCCGCGCCGATCTCCACGTCGAAACCGTCCACCTCGGTCAGCTTGATGACGTCGCGGGTGCCGGTGTTGGTGACGGTGCCGGAGACGCTGACCGTACGGCCGTCGGGCAGCGCGCCGCGGACGGTGACCAGGTTGGCGTGGTCGACCGTCTCGGCCTGCGTCGCGAGGGTCATCTCGACGCCCCGCTCGGCGGCCAGGTGCGGCGCGTTGACGTAGGTGACCTGCTCCTCCACCACCGAGCTGAACAGCCCCTTGGTGGCGGCGAGCTTGAGGACCGACACGTCGTGGTTGACGATCTCGCCGCGCACCTCGACGGTGACGCTGGCGGCCACCCCGCCGGCGACGGCGGTGAAGGCCCGGCCCAGCTTCTCGGCCAGCGGCAGCAGCGGGCGGACGTCCTCGGCGACCACACCGCCGGCCTGCACGTTGACGGCGTCCGGCACGAACTCGCCCTGCAGCGCCAGCTTGACGCTCTTCGCCACGGCCAGCCCGGCCTTGTCCTGCGCCTCGTGGGTGGAGGCGCCCAGGTGCGGGGTGGCCACCACGTTGTCGAAGGCGAACAGCGGCGACGAGGTGCAGGGCTCCTTGGCGTACACGTCGACGCCGGCGCCGGCGACCCGGCCCTCGGCGATCGCGTCGGCCAGGGCCTGCTCGTCGACCAGGCCGCCGCGGGCGGCGTTGACGATCCGGACGCCGGGCTTGACGACCGCCAGCTCCTTCTCACCGATCAGGCCCACGGTCTCCGGGGTCTTCGGCAGGTGGATGGAGATGAAGTCGCTCTCTCGCAGCAGCTCCTCCAGGCCCACCAGGCGGACGCCGAGCTGGGCGGCCCGGGCCGGCTGGATGTAGGGGTCGTACGCGATGAGCCGGGTGCCGAAGGCGGCGATGCGCTGGGCGAAGAGCACGCCGATGCGACCCAGGCCGACCACCCCTACGGTCTTGCCCTGCAGCTCGACGCCGGTGTACTTGGACCGCTTCCACTCCCCCGCCTTGAGCGCGGCGCTGGCCGCGGCGGTGTTGCGCGCGACGGCGAGCAGCAGCGCGACGGCCTGCTCGGCGGCGGAGACGATGTTGGAGGTGGGAGCGTTGACGACCATGACGCCCCGCGCGGTGGCGGCCGGCACCTCGACGTTGTCCAGCCCGACGCCGGCCCGGGCGACCACCTTGAGCCGCGGCGCGGCCGCGATCGCCTCGGCGTCGATCTGGGTGGCGCTGCGCACGATCACCGCGTCGGCCTCGGAGAGCGCGGAGAGGAGGGCCGGGCGATCGGTGCCGTCGACGTGGCGTACGTCGAAGTCGTGGGCGAGCACCTCGATGGCGGCGGGGGCGAGTTCTTCGGCGATCAGTACGACAGGATTCATCGGTCCTCGTAGACGTCGTATGCGGTCGGCCCGGGGCGTCGGGACGCCGCGCTGCGCCCTGCGCTGATCCGTGCCATGGCCGTGTCGGTGCCGGCTACGCACCTACCAGGGATCGTAGGTGGCCCGATGCCCGACGTGTCCCGGACGGCGGGGTGAGGGCCCTCACACAGGGTCGTCGCACGCTCGTCATCCCGCGTTCACCCGGCGCACCCGGTGGCGCGGCCCTGCTGCGCCGGCTGGCCCGGCGGGCGCCGCTCCGGTTCGGCCCGCCGCTGGCCGAGGCGTTGGTCACCCGGTCTCAGCACGTGGGCAGCCGGCCCAGCGCCACCGCCACCGCCCGGCGCACCTCGCCGCGGTCCTGGCCGCCTCGGCCGCCAGCACGAGGCGGACCGGACGGCCGCCGAGGCCGAGGCCGTGCGCTCGGCCCCACCTGGGCCGGGTGGGCCCACGGACCGACCCTCCGTTTGAGTCCGCACACGGCGTGACGGACAACGACGCGGGACATGCGGTGAGCGATATGCCTCAGCGGCATGAAAATGACTGTGCGGCATACCGCTCGACGGGCACCGGAGTGTCCGCGGCGACCCGCCGGCTCGGCGGCGACGCGCTTCCTTCTCGTCGGCGCGAGGTCGCGAAACAACGCGGCCCGCGACCCGGCGCCGGGGAGAGCGTCGGGTCGCGGGCCGCGTCGTGGCGGCCCCGCCGGGGCGGGGCCGCGCGTCAGGCGGTCTCGGTGATGGGCCGGTCGACCCAGCTCATCATGGCGCGCAGCTTCTGGCCGGTCTCCTCGATCGGGTGGGCCGCGCCCTCGGCCCGCCACTTGGCGAAGTTCGGCCGGCCGGCCTCGTCCTCGGCCACCCACTCGCGGGCGAACTCGCCGGACTGGATCTCACCGAGGATCTTGCGCATCTCGTCCTTGACCCGGGAGTCGATGACCCGGGGGCCACGGGAGAGGTCGCCGTACTCGGCGGTGTCGGAGACGCTGTAGCGCATCCGGGCGATGCCGCCCTCGTACATCAGGTCGACGATCAGCTTCAGCTCGTGCAGGCACTCGAAGTAGGCCACCTCGGGGGCGTAGCCGGCCTCGGTGAGCACCTCGAACCCGGTCTGCACCAGCGCCGCCGCGCCGCCGCAGAGCACCGCCTGCTCGCCGAAGAGGTCGGTCTCGGTCTCCTCGGTGAAGGTGGTCCGGATCGCGCCGGCCCGGGTGCCGCCGATGCCCTTGGCGTACGACAGGGCGAGCTGGAACGCGGTGCCGCTGGCGTCCTGCTCGACGGCGACCAGGCAGGGCACGCCCTTGCCGTCGACGTACTGGCGGCGGACCAGGTGACCGGGGCCCTTCGGGGCGACCATCGCCACGTCCACGTCGGCCGGCGGCTTGATCAGGTCGTACCGGATGTTGAAGCCGTGGCCGAAGAAGAGCGCCTTGCCGGGGGCGAGGTTGGGGGCGATCGCCTCGGCGTACAGGCCGCGCTGCGCGGTGTCCGGCGCCAGGATCATGATGACGTCGGCCTCGGCGGCCGCCGCGGCCGGCGTGAGCACCCGCAGGCCCTGCTCCTCGGCCTTCGGCCGGCTCTTCGAGCCCGCCGGCAGGCCGATCACCACGTCGACGCCGGAGTCGCGCAGCGACAGCGCGTGGGCGTGGCCCTGGCTGCCGTACCCGATCACCGCGACCTTGCGGCCCTGGATCAGGCCCAGGTCGGCGTCGTCGTCGTAGTACACCTCAACGCTCATTGACTTCCCTTTCGTACGGCGGTCCGAGCGGCCCGTCGTGGACTTGTGCGGTGGTTCGGGCGGCGCGGAGCGCCGGCGAGGTCAGATCAGGCGGCGCGCAGCGCGGGCCCGGCGGTGATGGAGCGCGAGCCGCGCCCGATCGCCACCGTGCCGGACTGGACCATCTCCTTGATGCCGAACGGTTCGAGGTCGCGCAGCAGCGCGTCCAGCTTGTCGGGGGTGCCGGTGGCCTCGATGGTCAGCGTGTCCGGCGCGACGTCGACCACCCGGGCCCGGAACAGGTTGACCGTCTCCAGCACCTGCGCCCGGGCGTTGCGGTCCGCGCGGACCTTGACCAGCAGCAGCTCCCGGGCCACCGAGACCTGCGGGTCCAGCTCCACGATCTTCAGTACGTTGACCAGCTTGTTGAGCTGCTTGGTCACCTGCTCCAACGGGGACGACTCGGCGTTGACCACGATGGTGATCCGGGAGACGTCCGGGTTCTCGGTCTCGCCCACGGCGAGGCTGTCGATGTTGAACCCGCGCCGGGAGAACAGGCCGGAGACCCGGGCCAGGACACCCGGCTTGTTCTCCACCAGGACCGAAAGGGTGTGCAGAGTCATCAGATCTCATCCTCGTCGAAGGCCGGGCGGACGCCACGGGCGAACATGATCTCGTCGTTGCTGGTGCCGGCGGCCACCATCGGCCAGACCATCGCGTCCTTGCCGACCACGAAGTCGATCACGACGGGCGCGTCGGTGATCGCCATCGCCGCCTCGATCGTCTTGTCGACGTCCTCGGGGGTCTCGCAGCGCAGCCCGACGCAGCCGAGCGCCTCGGCCAGCTTGACGAAGTCCGGGATGCGGTGTTTGTGGGTGCCCAGCTCGGTGTTGGAGTACCGCTCACCGTAGAAGAGGGTCTGCCACTGCCGGACCATGCCGAGGTTGCCGTTGTTGATCACGGCGACCTTGATCGGGATGCCCTCCAGCGCGCAGGTGGCCAGCTCCTGGTTGGTCATCTGGAAGCAGCCGTCGCCGTCCACCGCCCAGACCACCGTGTCCGGCCGGCCGACCTTGGCGCCCATCGCCGCCGGCACGGCGTACCCCATGGTGCCGAGGCCGCCGGAGTTGAGCCAGGTGCCCGGCTTCTCGTACGAGATGAACTGGCTGGCCCACATCTGGTGCTGGCCCACGCCGGCCACGTAGACCGCGTCCGGGCCGACGATCTCGCCCAGCCGCTTGATCACGTACTGCGGGGAGAGGGTGCCGTCGGCCGGCTCCTCGTACCCCAGCGGGTAGCGCTGGCGCAGGTCGTCCAGCTGGGTCCACCAGTCGGCCAGGTCGGACCGGTGGCCGGCCTTGCGCTCGGCGGTGACCGCGGCGATCAGCTCGTCGATGACGTGCTTGGCGTCACCGACGATCGGCACGTCCGCGTGCCGGTTCTTGCCGATCTCGGCCGGGTCGATGTCGGCGTGCACCACCGTGGCGTCCGGGGCGAACGAGTCCAGCTGGCCGGTGACCCGGTCGTCGAACCGGGCGCCCAGCGCCACGATCAGGTCGGACTTCTGCAGGCCGTACACCGCGGCGACGGTGCCGTGCATGCCGGGCATGCCCAGGTGCTGGCGGTGCGAGTCGGGGAACGCGCCCAGCGCCATCAGCGTGGTGACCACCGGGATGCCGGTCAGCTCGGCGAGCTTGCGCAGGCCCTCGGTGGCGCCGGCCTTGAGCACGCCGCCGCCGACGTACAGCACCGGGCGGCGGGCCATGGCCATCAGCCGGGCCGCCTCGCGGATCTGCTTGCCGTGCGGGTGCAGGGTCGGCCGGTAGCCGGGCAGGTCCAGGGTGGGCGGCCAGGCGAAGGTGGTCGGCGCCTGGAGGACGTCCTTGGGGATGTCGACCAGCACCGGCCCGGGCCGCCCGGTGGAGGCCAGGTGGAAGGCCTCGGCCAGCACCTGCGGGATCTCCTCCGGGGTCTGGACCAGGAAGTTGTGCTTGGTGATCGGCAGCGTGATGCCCTGGATGTCCGCCTCCTGGAAGGCGTCCGTGCCGATCGAGGGCCGCGCGACCTGACCGGTGATCGCGACCATCGGCACCGAGTCCATGTACGCGTCGGCGATCGGGGTGACCAGGTTGGTCGCGCCCGGGCCGGAGGTGGCGATGCAGACGCCGACCCGGCCGGTGGCCTGCGCGTACCCGGTGGCGGCGTGTCCGGCGCCCTGCTCGTGGCGGACCAGGATGTGCCGCACGGTCGAGTCGTAGAGCGGGTCGTACGCGGGCAGGATCGCCCCGCCGGGGATGCCGAAGACGACGTCGACGCCGAGCGCCTCGAGGGACCGCACGAGCGAGCCGGCCCCGGAGACCTGGGCCGGGGCGGGCTGCCGTACGGCCGGGGTGGCCGCGGCGGCCCCGCGCGGCGCGGGGGTGTGGTCGGCGTCGGCGGCCGGCTCGGTGGCCGTGCGCGCCCGCCGGGCGGAGTGGGCGAGTGTCTCTGGCGTGGGTCTCGTCATGGCGGTTCAGGCCTTCGGCTGGAGGGTGGAGGCTCTTTCGACACGTGCGACGCGGGCGGGGCCCGCCCGGTGGAGTCCGACGGCAATAAAAACGGCCCTCGTGCAGATGCACGGGGCCAGCGCACTCTCGGTGAGGGAGAGTGCGCTCAGGTAAGTACTCGCTGCGACGGGATCGACGACATGTGGACCAGCCTGACGCATCTCACGCGATGAGTCAACTGATCCCACATGTTGGTTCACGAACGGGGGACACCGTCTCCCCTCGCGGGCTTGGCGAGCGGTCCGACCTGCGCGGATCCGCTCCCACCGACGCGTGGCGCCGGCACCGGCCGCCCACTGGCGAACGGCGTGGCCGGCAGCGGCCCCGGGCGAGCGCCGGGCGAGGTGGCGGCGTCCAGCATCGCCTCCAGGTGCTCGGCCGGCACGCCCCAGCCGAAGAGCGCGCCCTGGCCGAACCGGCAGCCGGCGGCGACCACCGCGGCCAGCTCCGTCGGCGTGGTGACGCCCTCGGCGATCACCTCCAGCCCGAGCTGGTGCCCGAGGCGCATGACGATGTCGACCATCGGGGCGAAGGCCGGCCCGTCGGTGTCCACCGGGCGGACCGGCTCGTGCTCGGCGACCAGGCTGTGGTCGATCTTGAGGATGTCGATCGGCAGCCGGCGCAACTGGCCGAGGGACGAGTAGCCCGCGCCGAAGTCGTCCAGCGCGATCCGCACCCCGGTGCGTCGCAGCGCGGTCAGCCGCCGGATCAGCTCGTCGAGGTCGGTGGCGACGGCGTGCTCGGTGACCTCCAGCACCAGCCGCTGCGGCGGCACGTGGTGGGCGCGCAGCGCCTCGGCCACCTGGACGACGTACTCCGGGGCGTGCAGCTCCCGCGGGGAGACGTTGACCGAGACCCAGACGTCGTGGCCGTCGGCCAGCCAGCGGGAGAGCTGCCAGCAGGCCTGGTGCAGCACCCAGGCGCCCAGCTTGGCGATCATCCCGCACTCCTCGGCGAGCGGGATGAACTCGTCGGGGCGGACGTTGCCCAGCTCCGGGTGGCGCCAGCGCAGCAGCGCCTCGGCGCCGACCGGGCGGACCGAGGGCAGCGAGGCGACCGGCTGGAAGACCAGCCGCAGCTCGTCGCGCTCGATCGCGCCGCGCATCTCGTGCTCCAGCCGGGTCCGCCGCAGCAGGAGCTGGTCGTGCGTGCCGTCGTAGCGCTCGATGCGGTTCTTGCCGCGCTGCTTGGCGTACCGCAGGGCCAGGTCGGCGTGGCGCAGCAGGGCCACCGAGTCGGGCTCGCCGCACTGCCCGGCCACCCCGATGCTCACCGAGAGGAAGACCGGCCCGTTCGGCTGCTCGTACGCCCGGCCGAGCACCCCGAGCAGCCGCTCGGCGACCACGTCGGCGTCGGCCGGCCGGCCACGCATCAGCACGGCGAACTCGTCGCCGCCGAGCCGGGCGGCCAGGTCGCCGGGGCGCAGGTTGCCCCGCAGCCGCCGGCCCACCTCGGCCAGCACCATGTCGCCCACGTCGTGGCCGCGCATGTCGTTGACGTTCTTGAAGCCGTCCAGGTCGAGCCCGAGCAGCACGCACCCGACGCCCTCGTCGGCGCAGCGCTGCAGCTCCCGCAGCAGGCCCCGCCGGTTGGCCAGCCCGGTCAGCGGGTCGGTGTGGGCCAGCTCGCGGAAGTGCTTCTCGCGCTCGGCCAGCCGGCCGGCGTACCCGCGCATGTCGTTGAGGGTGAGGTACTGCCGGGCCACCAGCGCGAACCCCTCGACGCTGCCGGCGACGATGCCGAGCGCGTCGAAACGCCCGCCCTGGGCCAGGTGGTACATCGCCGAGGCCGCCATCGCGAACATCGGGACGAAGGCGTACGCGCCGTCCCGGCGGATCAGGTCGACGTCGACCTGCCCCGGCACCTCCACCCGGTGCACCGCCAGCGCGACCGCCAGCAGGCCCACGGCGAGCAGCGCGGCGCTGGTCAGGGTCATCCCCGAGCCGCCCTGGCAGACCCCGCCGGCCACGCCCAGCCCGCCGGCGGCGACGCCGGTGATGCCGACGCCGAGCAGCCCCAACCGGCCCCGGGGCGGAGCGGCGCGCAGCAGCACGGTCAGGGTCACCCCGACGGTCAGCGCGGCGTTGACCGTGGCCAGCAGGATCGCCGGGCAGGCCACCGGGGTGGCCGACCCGAGCAGCCGGGTCGGCGTGGAGAAGAGCACCCAGCCGACGAACCAGAGGGCCGTCGCGACGATCAGCGCGTCCAGCAGCAGCCGGGCGGTCGCCGGCCGGGACACCACCGCCCCCGGCAGGCGGAGCAGCCCGGCGGCGGCGGCCAGGCCGCTCAGCGTCACCGCGACGGAGATCAGGACGGGCCAGCCGGTGAGTCGGGCCGGGTGCGGCGGGTGGTGCGGATCACCGAGCACCAGGCCCACCCCGACCAGCAGGCCGACCAGGGCGAACCCGCCGGCGGCGGCCAGCAGCGCGTACGGCCGGCGGTCCGGGCCGCTGCGACGCCGGACCGACCCGACGAGCAGCAGGGTGGCGGTCACGGCGACCAGGGCGCTGGGAAGCGCGACGGCGACCATGCCCGGGGGGAAACGCACGTCCTCAACTGTGCCGGATCCGCGCCCCGCACGGGGCACCGGGTGTGCATCTGTTGGGACACGCTCAGACCGCCGGAGCCCACCGCCGGGACGGTGCAAGACTGGTATCCATGCCTGAGCTGCGGTCGAGGACCTCCACCCACGGTCGGACGATGGCCGGCGCCCGGGCCCTCTGGCGGGCCACCGGGATGACCGACGACGACTTCGGCAAGCCGATCGTCGCCATCGCCAACAGCTTCACCCAGTTCGTCCCGGGTCACGTACACCTGAAGGACCTCGGCGGCCTGGTCGCCGAGGCGGTGGCCGAGGCCGGCGGGGTGGGTCGCGAGTTCAACACCATCGCCGTCGACGACGGCATCGCCATGGGCCACGGCGGCATGCTCTACTCGCTGCCCAGCCGGGAGCTGATCGCCGACGCGGTCGAGTACATGGTCAACGCGCACTGCGCGGACGCCCTGGTCTGCATCTCCAACTGCGACAAGATCACCCCGGGGATGCTGCTGGCCGCACTGCGGCTGAACATCCCGACCGTCTTCGTCTCCGGCGGGCCGATGGAGGCCGGCAAGACGGTGGCGATCGAGGGGATCGTGCACTCCAAGATCGACCTGATCGACGCCATGATCGCCTCGTCCAACGAGGCGGTCACCGACGACCAGCTCGGCGAGATCGAGCGCTCCGCCTGCCCGACCTGCGGCTCCTGCTCCGGCATGTTCACCGCCAACTCGATGAACTGCCTCACCGAGGCGATCGGCCTGGCGCTGCCCGGCAACGGCTCGACGCTGGCCACCCACGCGGCGCGCCGATCGCTCTTCGTCGAGGCCGGCCGCACCGCCGTGGAGATCGCCAAGCGGTGGTACGACGGCGACGACGCCTCGGTGCTGCCCCGCGCCGTCGCCAGCCGGGCCGCCTTCGAGAACGCGGTCACCCTGGACGTGGCGATGGGCGGGTCGACCAACACGATCCTGCACCTGCTCGCCGCCGCCCGCGAGGCCGAGCTGGACTTCCAGGTGGCCGACATCGACGCGATCTCCCGCCGGGTGCCCTGCCTGGCCAAGGTCGCGCCGAACTCCCCGCAGTACCACATGGAGGACGTGCACCGAGCCGGCGGCATCCCCGCCATCCTCGGCGAGCTGGACCGGGCCGGCCTGCTCCACCGGGACGTGCACGCCGTGCACTCCCCCTCGCTGGAGCGCTGGCTGGCCGACTGGGACGTCCGGGGCGGCTCGCCGACGCCGGAGGCGGTCGAGCTGTTCCACGCCGCCCCCGGCGGGGTGCGCACCACCGAGCCGTTCTCCACCAGCAACCGCTGGTCGTCGCTGGACACCGACGCGGCCGGCGGCTGCGTCCGGGACCGGGAGCACGCGTACTCGGCCGACGGCGGGCTGGCCATCCTGTACGGCAACCTCGCCCCGGACGGCTGCGTGGTGAAGACCGCCGGGGTGCCGGAGGAGTGCCTGACCTTCCGCGGTCCGGCGAAGGTCTACGAGTCGCAGGACGACGCGGTCTCGGCGATCCTGGCCAAGCAGGTCGTCGCCGGGGACGTCGTGGTGATCCGCTACGAGGGCCCGAAGGGCGGCCCCGGCATGCAGGAGATGCTCTACCCCACCTCGTTCCTCAAGGGCCGAGGGCTGGGCCGGGCCTGCGCGCTGCTCACCGACGGCCGCTTCTCCGGCGGCACCTCCGGGCTCTCCATCGGGCACGTCTCCCCGGAGGCGGCCTCGGGCGGCCTGATCGCGCTGGTCGCCGAGGGCGACGAGATCGTCATCGACATCCCCGGCCGGTCCATCGAGCTCAACGTGCCCGACGACGTGCTCCAGGCGCGCCGGGTCGCCGAGGAGAAGCGGGAGCGGCCGTACACCCCGGTCGACCGGCAGCGGCCGGTGTCGGCGGCGCTGCGCGCGTACGCCTCGATGGCGACGTCGGCCAGCGACGGCGCGTACCGGCGGGTGCCGGAGTGAGCGGCGTCCCGGCGCGGCGGTGACCTCTTTCGGGTGACTGTGGTCGCGCCACGCCCGCGATCGGGTGAACGCCAGCAGGCGTGTCGCGGCGGGGAGGGCGTATGCCTGGTGGGCGATATACCTGAGAGGCATAAATATGACTCAGCGGTATATCGCTCACTACCGGGTCCGGGTCCGCGCGGACCACGCCGGGTAGCGCCCGTTCGGCGCGCCGCGCGGGGCGCCCCGACCGCCGCCGGCGAGCGCGGGCCGGCAACCCGGGACGACGGACTTCGCCGCGTTCGGTGACCGTGGCGGCGGCGAGCCGGAGGATGCCGGCCAGCCGCCGCCCGTCGCGCCTTACGCCGTGGCTCCTTCCGTGGCGGCGGCCGGGACCGCCCGCGTCGCGGCGTCGATGTCGTTGACGCAGCGCAGCACCGGGCGGGCGGTCAACGCCACCGGGTCCAGCGCCGTGTCGGCCCGCACGGTGAAGGTCGTCGACTCCCCCGGCAGCAGGGTGACCAGCGCCCGGTCGACCTCGGCGGACGGGTCGAGCCGGTCCGGGAAGAGGGTCAGGTCGCGCAGCACCGTCCGGGCGGTCACCCGGACCCGCTGGCCGTCGTCGCCCGACGCGACCGTCGCGTCGAAGCGGGCCGCCGGCCAGTCGACCTCCCGGTCCTCGGCGAAGAACCAGAGGGCCCGCTCGGCCGTGTCGCCGGCCTCGGCGACCAGCAGCTCCCGGCGGGCCTCCTCCGGCTCGGCCAGGTCCGTCGGGAGCGCCAGCACCACCGCCGAGTACGCCGGGACGTCCAGCGGGTACGCCGTCTTCGCCCTCGGCTCACCGGCCAGGGTCAGCCGGGTGACCGTCGCCGGGGCCCGCCACGGCTCGCCGGTCTCGTTCACCGCCACCAGGGCCAGCCCGCCGTCGCGGGGCTGGACGGTGAGCAGCCGGTCCGCGTACGCCCGGCGCAGCGCGTACCAGAGCGGCTTGCGGCGGCCGTCGCCGTCGATCGCCGACCACGAGGTCACCGGCCAGCAGTCGTTGAGCTGCCAGACGATGGTGCCGGCGCAGACCTCCCGGTGCGAACGGAAGTGCTCCACCCCGAGCTGGATGGCCCGCGCCTGGTTGAGCTGGGTGAGGAAGTGCCAGTCGTCGAAGTCGGCCGGCTCGGGCAGGTGGGCGTCGAGTCCACGCTGGAGCTTGGCGTCGCCGTCGGTGGCCTTCTGGTGGTGCGCCATGCCCGGCGAGTCGGGCGCCAGCGGCTCGTCGGTCAGCGCCCGGCGCAGCGTCGCGTACGCCGCGGGTGCCTGGTAGCCGAACTCGGCGACGAAGCGGGGCACATACTCGCGGTACTTCGTGTAGTCGTCGGTGTTCCAGACGTCCCAGATGTGCATGGTGCCGTGCGCCGGGTCGTTGGGGTGCAGCTCCTCGCTGCCCGACCACGGGCTGCCCGGCCAGTACGGCCGGGTCGGGTCCAGCTCGCCGACGATCCGGGGCAGCAGGTCGAGGTAGTAGCCCCGACCCCAGGTGCGCCCGGCCAGCGGCTCCTGCCAGTCCCAGTCGTACCAGCCCCAGATGTTCTCGTTGTTGCCCGTCCAGAGCACCAGCGACGGGTGGCTGGCCAACCGGGTGACCTGTTCGGTGGCCTCGGCGGCCACCTCGGTGCCGAACGGCTCCTCCTCCGGGTACGCGGCGCAGGCGAAGAGGAAGTCCTGCTGCACGAGGATCCCCAGCTCGTCGGCGAGGTCGTAGAAGTCCTCCGACTCGTACCGGCCGCCGCCCCAGACCCGCAGCAGGTTCACCCCGGCTCCGGCGGCCTGGTCGAGCCGGTGCGCCAGCCGGTCCCGGGTGATCCGGCTGGGGAACGGGTCGTCGGGGATCCAGTTGATCCCGCGGACGAAGACCGGGGTGTCGTTGACGTGCAGGGCGAACGGGATGCCGTGCGCGTCCGGGGTGGTGTCGAGGCGTACCGACCGGAAGCCGATCCGGCGGGACCAGGCGTCCACGGTCCGGCCGTCCGGCGCGCAGAGCGTGACGTCGAGCCGGTGCAGCGCCTGGTCGCCGTACCCCCGGGGCCACCACAGCTCGGGGTCGCGGACGGTGAGGGTCGCCACCGCCGTGCGCTCCCCCGCCGGGACGACGGCCTCGACGGCCGCGCCGGCGACGGCGGCCCGGACGGTCAACGGGGTGACCGCGACCCGCTCCACCTCGACGTGCAGTTCGACCCGTCCCACCCCGCCGGCGACGGTGACCAGCGGACGGACGGTGGCGAGCCGGGCGGTGGACCAGGCGTGCAGGCCGATCTCCTGCCAGATGCCGGCGGTGACCAGGGTCGGTCCCCAGTCCCAGCCGAAGTTGCAGGCCATCTTGCGGATGAACTGGAACGGCTCCGGGTAGGCGTTCGGCCGGTCGCCGAGGGCGTCCCGGTGCCGCTGCGCATAGCGGTACGCCGAGTCGAACCGGACGGTCAGCGTGTTCGCCCCCGGGCGCAGCAGCGCGCCGACGTCGAACCGGTGGCCGCGGTGCATGTTCTCGGTGCGGCCGACCTCGACCCCGTTGAGGGTGATCGTGGCGACCGTGTCGAGGCCGGCGCAGACCAGATCGACCCGCTCGTCGTCGCCGGCCCGCCGGTCGAAGGTGGTCTCGTAGACCCAGTCGGTGCGCCCGATCCAGGCCAGCGTCGTCTCGTTGTCGTCGACGAACGGGTCGGGGATCAGCCCGGCGGCCATCAGGTCGGTGTGCACGCAGCCGGGCACGGTGGCCGGCACCGCCCGGCCGGCGATCCCGTCCGGCACCTGCGGCCCCGGTACGGCCCGCAGCGTCCAGCCCTCGTGCAACGTCTGCCGGGTCACGACTTCACCGCGCCTTCCATGATTCCGCGGACGATCTGCCGGCCGCCGATGAACAACATGACCAGCAGGGGCACCATAGCGATGAACGACTGAACCGGATAAGTGAGGCCACCGTACGGGCGGGGTCCAGCACTGTCAACGGGCGGCGGGAACGGGCGGGTCAGGCCGCACGCTTAACCGCGCAAGTGATCGTTCCGCAGGTCCGCTGTCCGCCGATCCGGCGGGGCGTTCGCCCGACCGGGTCGGGGTAGCGTGAGGCCCGCCGGTGATCCCGGCGCCGTGGGACCGGCCCGGGGGGCCGCGAGGATTGAGGAGCACGCCGGTGAAGCGGCCGACCATCGCCGACGTCGCGCGACGTGCCGGGGTGTCCAAGGGCGCGGTGTCGTACGCGCTGAACGGACAGCCGGGCGTCTCGGCGGCCACCCGTCAACGGATCCTGGCCATCGCCACCGAGATCGGGTTCAGCCCGAGCAGCGCCGCCCGCGCGCTCTCCGGCGCCACCGCCAACGCCGTCGGCCTGGCCCTGTGCCGGCCCGCCCGGATACTGGGCATCGAGCCGTTCTTCATGGAGCTGATCAGCGGCGTCGAGGCGGAACTCTCCGCCCGGTCGTACGCGCTCACCCTCCAGGTGGTGGCCGACCAGGAGGCGGAGATCGCGGTCTACCGCCGCTGGTGGGCCGAGCGGCGCGTCGACGGCGTCTTCGTCTGCGACCTGCGCACCGACGACCGGCGGGTGCCCGCCCTGGAGGAGCTGCAACTGCCGGCCGTGGTGATCGGCGGCCCCGGCCACACCGGCAGCCTGGCCAGCGTCTGGTCGGACGACGCGGCGGCGCTGGTGGAGACGGTCGAATACCTGGTCGCCCTCGGGCACCGGCGGATCGCCCGGGTGGGCGGCCTGCCCTCGCTGCTGCACACCGAGATCCGTACCGACGCCTTCGCCGAGGTGTGCCGGCGGCTCGGGCTGGCCGACGCCGTCACCGTCTGGTCCGACTACACCGGCGAGGAGGGCGCCCGCGCCACCCGCCGCCTGCTCAGCTCCGCCAACCGCCCCACCGCGGTGATCTACGACAACGACGTCATGGCGATCGCCGGGCTCTCGGTGGCGCAGGAGATGGGGCTGGCCGTCCCCGGTGACCTCTCGATCGTGGCCTGGGACGACTCGCCGCTCTGCCAGCTGGTGCACCCGCCGCTGACCGCGCTCGGCCGGGACATCCCGGCGTACGGCGCGCACGCCGCGCGGCAGCTGCTGGCGGTCATCGCCGGCGAGCCGGTGAGCGGCCTGCAGGACGAGACCGCCCACCTGACCCCGCGCGGCAGCACCGCACCGCCCAGGATCAGGTGAACCGGTTCAGCATTTGCTGAACCGGGCGGTCAGCGGGAGGCGGACGGGAACTCCTCGAAGTACGCCTCCACCCGCTCCGCCGTGGCCGGCCGGGCCAGCGCGAACCCCTGCCCGTACGGGCAGCCGGCCCGCTGCGCCCGGTCGACGTCGGCGTCGGACTCCAGCTCCTCCACCACCACCGACAGGCCGAGCCGCTCGCCGAGGCTGACCACCACGTCGATCAGCGGTCCCTGCGGGTCGTGCGCCGACCCCACCAGCTGCGGCCGGACCTTGAGCAGGTCGATCGGGAGCCGGCGCAACTGGGCCAGGGAGGCGTGCTCGGCGCGGAAGTCGTCCAGCGCGGTGCGCACGCCCAGCGACCGCAGGCCGGCCAGCCGGGCCACCACGGTCGGCAGGTCCCGGCCGATCCGGGGCTCCGCCACCTCGACCACCAGCCGGTGCGCCGGCACCCCGTGCCCGGCCAGCGTGGCGGCCACCCCGGGCAGGAAGTCCGGCGCCAGCAGCTCCCGGGGGGTCACGTTGACCGCCATCCAGAGCTCCCGACCCCCGGTCGACCAGCTGGCGAGCTGCCGGCAGGCCCGGTCCAGCACCCAGCGCCCCAGCTCGCCGACGAGGTCGAGATCCTCGGCCACCGGCAGCAACTCGGCCGGGAGCACGGTGCCCAGCACCGGGCTGCGCCAGCGCAGCAACGCCTCGGTGCCGACGGGCTGCCGGTCCGCCAGCCCCAGCACCGGCTGGTAGACCAGGTCCAGCTCACCCCGGGTCGCCGCGCCGGGCAGCTCCCGCTCCAGGTCCAGCCGGCGGACCAGCTGCTCCTCCAGGTAGGCGTCGTACCACTCGACCCGGTTCCGGCCGAGCTGGACGGCGCGCCGCCGGGCCAGGTCCGCCTGGCGCAGCGCGTCCTCCGGCCCAGTGCCGGCCAGCTCGGCCAGGCCGACGCTCACCCGCAGCCGCACCATCGACCCGGCCGTCGGGCAGGGCTCGCCGAGCGCGGCGACCAAGCGGCCACCCAGCGCGTACGCCGGCACCGGACCGGCGTCGGTGAGCACGGCGAACTCCTCGCCGGCCACCCGGGCGACCAGGTCGTGCGGGCCGACCACGTCGCGCAGCCGGCGGGCGGCCGTGAGCAGCAGGCCGTCCGCCGCCGACGGCCCCGCTCCGTCGGTCACCGCGCCGAGGCCGTGCACCTCCAGCAGCAGCAGCGCGCCCGAGCCGTCGCCCCGCGCGCCGAGCGCCCGCATCAGCTCGCGCCGGTTGGCCAGGCCGGTGAGCTGGTCGGTGGCGGCCAGCCGGTGCAGTTCGCGTTCCAACCGGCGCCGCTCGCCGATGTCGCGCACGTGCAGCACCACCGCGTCGACCTCGGGCACCCCGCGCAGGTCGCTCACGGTCGACTCGGTCTCCCGCCAGCCCCCGTCGCCGGTGGCCATCCGGGCCACCAGCAGCAGCGGCTCCTGGCCGCCCCGGGGCGCGGCCAACCGGCCGAGCGCGCCCGGCGCGTCGTCGGGGTGCAGCAGCTCGACCAGCCGCCGGCCGCGCACCTCGTCGTCGCGCAGCCCGAACCAGCGGGCGCCGGCCGCGGAGAGCCAGCGCACCCGCAGCTCGTCGTCGAGCTGCAGGATCAGGTCGCGGCCACCGGAGACCAGCGCCCGGAAGTGCGCCTCCCGGGCGGCCAGCCGACCGGCCCAGTGCCGGTTGTCGGCGGCGGTGATCAGCTCCCGGCCGACCAGCGGCGGGATCACCGCGAGTCCGAACAGGACGGCGGTCGGCGTGAAGCTGCCGACCGCCCAGAGGTGGTACCCGGCGGCGAGGGTGGCCACCGCGGCCGGCGCGGTCACCCGGGGCCAGGCCGGCGGCGAACCGGTGCCCAGGGCCGGATCCCCGGCCGACACCCGCGCCATCCCGGCGGCGGTGAACAGGGCACCCGCCAGCAGCGGCGCGACCGCGGTCAGCGTCGCCACGGCCGGCGCCCGGTAGGCCAGCAGCACCACCAGGTCGGCCAGGCCGAGCAGGGCGGTCGCCGCCCCGGCCCGACAGAGCGCCGCGCCGGGCCGACGGCGCCGCTCGGCCAGTGCGCTCACCAGCAGCGCGGCGAGTCCGCCCGCACCGAGCACCGTGACGGCGCGGGCCAGCGGGGGGACGTCACCCGGCGGCAACAGCACCCAACCGGCGAACAACAGGGCGGTGCCGAGCCCGAGCACGTCGACGGTCCGGCGCAGCCGGACCCGGGGCGCCAGCCGGGAGTGGCCGGGGAGCAGGAGCAGGCCGCCGCCGTACAGCAGGGTCGCGGCGGCCAGCCCGGTGGCCGCGACGCCCGCGCGCTGCTCCCCGGCGGCCAGCGGCAGGACGGCGACGGTCAGGCCGACCACCAGCACGGCGGCGTCGAGCAGCGCGGCGGCCCGCCGGCGCCGCGGCGCCCGCCGGTCCCGGCCGCCACCGACGGCGGCCTCCCGGAAGAGTCGAACACCGGCCAGGGCGCAGCCGGCCGCGCCGGCCAGCGTCGTGGCGGCCAGCGGTGGCAGCACGCCGGCCAGAGCGGCGGTGGCCAGCAGTGCGGCCGCCGCCAGCAGGGCCGCCACCGCGGGCGCGGGGCGGTGGACCAGGTACGCGTGAGGCACGACGGTCGCCTTCGTGAGGGGGACACGGGGCGGTGCGGCGATGCGGGGCGGGACGGGACACAGGACAGATATCCGACACCCACCACCCCCGCAAACGACGGATCGGAGCGGTGGTTACGGCACCCCGCAGTGACTCACGTCACTGCCGGAAGGCACCGGTCACCGTCCACCGCCCGGGCGGAGCGGGGCCGTGCCGGGGTGGGATCATCGGAGGGTGAGTAGCGCCGACACCATCCGCTTCCGGTACAACCAGGCCATCCTGGTCGCGGCGATCGTCGCCTTCATCGGCGCCCTGCCGCTGGCCACCGCCGAGTGGTACCTGCTGCCGGTGCTGCTGATCCCGCTGGCCGTCGCCGTCTGGGCGTGGCGGGCGGGCACCGACGCCGACCGGCGGGAGCTGCGGCTGCGGGCCGTGGCCGGCAGCCGCCGGATCGCGTGGGACCGGGTCGTCGAGCTGACCGCCGACCACCGCGGCCGCGCCGTCGCCCGCCTCGACGACGGGCAGGAGGTCATGCTGCCCGCGGTGCGCGGCACCGACCTGCCCCGGCTGGTCTCCGCCACCGGGCAGCACCTGCCCGGCGAGCGCTGAGCCCGCTCAGTAGCCGTCGGTCACCGTGTTGACCAGCGGCTCCCCCGCGGCGAACCGCCGCAGCTGCGCACCCACCAGCCGGTACGCCCGCGGCAGCAGGCCGCGTACCGAACCGGCGACGTGCGGAGTGAGCAGCACGTTGGGCAGCTCCCACAGCGGATGGTCGGCGGGCAGCGGCTCGGGATCGGTGACGTCCAGCGCGGCCCGCAGCCGGCCGCTGGACAGCTCCGCCACCAGCGCCTCCGTCCGGGCCACCGGGCCCCGGGCCGCGTTCACCAGCAACGCGCCGTCCGGCATCGCGGCGAGGAACGCCGCGTCCACCATGCCCCTGGTCTGCTCGGTCAGCGGCACCAGCAGCACCACCACCTCCGCCTCCGGCAGCAGCCGGGGCAGCTCGTCCACCCCGTGCACGCCGTCGGCCGGGCGGCCGGTGCGGGCGACCAGCGTGACGGTGACGTCGAACGGGGCCAGCCGGGCGTGCACCGCCGCGCCGATCGAGCCGGCACCGACGATCAGCACCCGCTTGCCGGTCAGCTCGTCGGTCGGCGCGACCTCGTCGTACGCCCACTCCCGGCGGGCCTGGGCCCGGGCCATCGCGGGGAAGCCGCGCAGCTGGGCCAGGATCGCGGTGAGCACCCACTCGGCGGTGCCGGCGTCGTGCACGCCCCGCGCGTCGCAGAGGGTGACCCCGTCCGGCACCTGGCCGACCCAGGCGTCCGCCCCGGCGGAGAGGAGCTGGACCACCGCCAGGTCCGGCAGCCGCGCCAGCATCGCGGCGGTGTCCCCGGCGGACAGGAACGGCGGCACCCAGAACCGGACCCCGGCCGGGTCCGACGGCGGGCGTCCCGGGTCCGTCCACGCCTGGACGGTGACGCCCGCGGGCGCCTCGCCGAGCAACCCGACCCCGGCCTCGTGCGGAATCCATGCCTTCACGTCCGCCGACGATAGCGACCGCGACCCGCCCCGGTCCGGCCGACCGGCTCATCGCGGGTGGGCGGCGGGCGTCACCACGCGTGGGCGGCACCACCGCCTGCCGGGTATAACCGAGGGTCGGAGCGCAACCCGGTGCCCCGCACGCCCGCAGACAGGTGGCCGATGACCGAGCGCTCCCCGCACCGTCGCGGTCCGCTGCCCGCGGTGGACATCCCCGCGCTGACGGACCCGGCACGGCTGCGCGCGCTCGCCGAGACGGGCCTGGACGCCGAACCCGACGAGGCGTTCGACCGCTTCGCCCGGCTGGTGAGCGACCTGCTGGAGGTGCCGGTCGCGCTGGTGTCGCTGGTCACCGGCGAACGGCAGTTCTTTCCGGGCGCGGTCGGCCTGCCGGAGCCGTGGGCCGCCCGTCGGCAGACCCCGCTGAGCCACTCGTTCTGCCAGCACGTGGTGGACATCGAGATCCCGATGGTGCTGCCCGACGCCCGGCTCTACCCCCGGGTGTGGAACAACCTGGCCATCGCGGAGCTGGGCGTGGTCGCGTACGCGGGAATGCCGCTGACCGACCTGGACGGCCGGGTGCTCGGCTCGCTCTGCGCCATCGACAGCAAGCCCCGCGCCTGGACCGCCGACCAGCTGCGTACCCTGGCCGACCTCGCCGCCGCGTGCTCATCGGAGCTGCGGCTGCGGATCGCGCTCGACGGCGCGGAGGAGGCCCGGCGGCGGGTCGAGGAGGCGCACGAGCGGCTCAAGCTGCTCTCCGCGCTGAGCGAGACCCTGACGGGCACCCTCGACGTGGCCACCGCGGTGGACCAGCTGACCGCGGCGGTGGTGCCGCTGCTGGCCGACTGGGTGCTGGTGACGCTGGTCGACCGGGCGGGCGCGCCGCGCCGGGTCACCGCCCTGCACCGGGACCCGGAGCGAACCGCCCAGGTCGACCGCTTCGCCGAGCTGATGACGACCGGTCTCGGCCCGGAATCGATCACCCGTACGGTGCTGCGCACCGGCCAGCCCGTGCTGGGCAGCGCGGCCACCCTGGACGACGTCCGGCGGGCCACCACCGACCCGGAGATGGTGTCGCTCGCCGACCGGCTCGGCTTCGCGTCGCACCTGTCGGTGCCGGTGCCGGCGCCCGGACGCGGTGCGGTGGTCGGCTGCGTGACGCTGATCAACGCCCCGGGGCGGCGGCCCTTCGACGACAGCGACCTGCACATCGCCCTGGAGATCGGCCGTCGGGCCGGCCAGGCACTCGGCAACAGCTGGATGTACGACGAGCAGCGGCACGTGGCCGAGGTGCTCCAGCACAGCATGCTGCCGGTCCTGCCGGAGAGCCCCCGGGTCGAGCTGGCCGCCCGCTACCAGCCGGTGGCGGACCGGGTCGACGTGGGCGGGGACTGGTACGACGCCTTCGTCCAGCCCGACGGCGACCTGGTCGTGGCGATCGGTGACGTCGCCGGCCACGACATCGAGGCCGCCGCGACCATGGGCCAGCTGCGCAACCTGGTCCGGGGCAACGCCTTCGGCCGGACCGACCCGGTGGACGAGCTGATGACCCGGCTGGACCGCGCCATCTCCGGGCTGCGCATCCCGGCCGCCGCCACGGCCACCCTGGCCCGGCTGCGTCCCCGCGAGGCCGGGGGCCTGACGGTGAGCTGGTGCAACGCCGGGCACCCACCGCCGCTGCTGGTCGACGCCGAGGGCCTGGTCCGGGTCCTCGGCGGCCGGCGCGAACCGCTGCTCGGCTTCGCCCGGCCGATCCCCCGCAGCAGCCAGGAGACCACCCTGGCGGCGGGGGACACGCTGCTGCTCTACACCGACGGCCTGATCGAGCGCCGGGACCGCTCCATCGACGAGGGGCTGGCCGAGCTGCTGAGCCGACTCTCGGGCACCGGCCCGCTCCCCCTCGCCGAGCTGTGCGACCTGCTGCTCACCTCCTCGGACCGGCGCGAGGACGACGTCGCGCTGCTCGCCGTCCGGGTCCGCTAAGCGGGTCGCGACGTCCTCGACCGTCGCCGGTGGGCCGGGGAGTCCACATTCGCGGGCTAGGCTGGGCCGGGTGAGCGTCCGTCCCCCGTACCCCCGCACCGGCCGCCGTCGCGCGGCGCTGGTGGCGTCCTGCGCGGCGCTGCTGCTGGCCACCTCCGGGTGCAGCTTCGGCCCGCCGGAGCCGGACCCGGCCGGCGAGCCCCCCAACCTGCCCACCCCGTCCGCGTCGGCCAGCGCCGGCGGCGCCGGTCAGGAGGTGGTCGCCACGGTCCTGGCCAAGGGGTTGCGGGTGCCGTGGGGCATCGCGTTCCTGCCGGACGGCGGCGCGCTGGTCACCGAGCGGGACAGCGGGCGGATCCTCAAGGTCGGCCCGGAGTCCGGCCCGGAGGGGTTGCGGGTCGCGCCGGTGCAGACCGTGCCGGACGTGGCGGCCGACGGCGAGGCGGGGCTGCTCGGCATCGCGGTCTCCCCGGCGTACGCCAAGGACGAGACCGTCTTCGTCTACTACACCACCGAGCGGGACAACCGGGTCGCCCGCCTGAAGCTCGGCGGCACGCCGACGCCGATCCTCACCGGCATCCCCAAGGCGGGCAACCACGACGGCGGCGGGCTGGCCTTCGGCCCGGACGGGCAGCTCTACGTGAGCACCGGTGACGCCGGTAACCGGGACTTCGCGCAGGACCGGAAGAGCCTCGGCGGCAAGATCCTGCGGATCACCGCGGACGGCAGACCGGCGCCCGGCAACCCGTTCCCCGGCTCGCCGGTGTGGTCGCTGGGGCACCGCAACGTGCAGGGCATGGCCTGGGACGCCGGCAAGCGGATGTACGCCACCGAGTTCGGCCAGAACACCTGGGACGAGGTCAACCGGATCGACAAGGGCGCCAACCACGGCTGGCCCACCGTCGAGGGGCAGGCCGGCGACAAGCGGTACGCCGACCCGATCGCGCAGTGGCGCACCGCGGAGGCGTCCTGCTCGGGGCTGGCCGCCACGGGCCGGCTGCTGGTCACCGCCTGCCTGCGCGGCGAGCGGCTGTGGCTGCTCGAGCTGACCGACACCGGCACCGTGCTCGGGCAGCCCCGCCAGCTGCTGACCGGCCGGTACGGTCGGCTGCGCGCGGTGGCCGCCGCCCCGGACGGCTCGCTCTGGGTCTCCACGTCCAACCACGACGGGCGGGGTGAGCCGGCGCCGGAGGACGACCGGCTGCTGCGGCTGGTCTTCGCCGACGGTGGCGCCGGGCGTAGTTGAGCACCGGCCGAACGGCTGTCACCAGCCGCCGGGAGGCGCGACACACCGGGAGTTTCGGCGCGGAACGCGCCGCCGTCGGTCGGGTTTGCCAAGATCCATCATTGGGCAGGTCAGAATCTCAGCATGGACGGTGGGGAGAACGAGCAGCGCGGGCCCGGGGACGAGGACACTCCCCCGGCCCGGCGTGAGCGACGCTGGCGGCGGGACCGGGCCGGCCGGTCAGGCCGATCGGGGTGGGCCCGGCGGGTGGGCGTGGTGCTCGCCGTCCTGACGGTGGCGCTGGCCGGGGCCGTGATCGGGGTGCTGGCCGGCGGCCGGGTGAACACCGACATCGGCCCGTTCCGGGCCAACCTCACCCTCGCCCCGGCGGTCAAGGGCAGCACCACCGTCGACGTCCCGCCGCTGGGCGCGCTCCAACTCGACAGCCACGACGGGCCGACCCACCTGACCGTCCGGCTGGGCGCGCTGGACCAGCGCAAGACCGAAGCGCTGATCGACGACCCGGCCAGCATCAACCGGGCCAGCCTGTCGGCGGTCGAGGACGTCCGCGACGGCGTGATGCGGCTCGGGCTGCGTACCGCCGGGTCGGCCGTGCTGGCCACGCTGCTGCTGGCCGGGCTGATCTTCCGGGACGTCCGCCGCACCGCGTGGTCCACCGGGCTCGCGCTGGCGGTCACCGCCGGCAGCCTGGGACTCGCCGCGGGCACCCTGCGCCCCCAGGCGATCGAGGAGCCACGGTACGAGGGGCTGCTGGTCAACGCCCCGGCGATCGTCGGCGACGCCCGCCGCATCGCCAACGACTACTCGCGCTACGCCGAGCAGCTGCAGCGCATCGTCGGCAACGTCAGCCAGCTCTACACCACGGTCTCGGCGCTGCCGCTGTACGAGCCGGCGCCCGGCACCACCCGGGTGCTGCACGTGTCGGACATGCACCTCAACCCGACCGGCTGGCAGCTGATCCGCACCGTGGTGGAGCAGTTCGACATCGACGTGGTGATCGACACCGGCGACATCACCGACTGGGGCAGCGAGCCGGAGGCCTCCTTCGTGGGCTCGATCGGGCTGCTGAAGAAGCCGTACGTCTACATCCGGGGCAACCACGACTCCTCGCGCACCGCCGCGGCGGTGGCCCGGCAGCCCAACGCGATCGTGCTCAACAACTCGACCACCACGGTCGCCGGGCTGACCATCGCCGGGATCGGCGACCCCCGGTTCACCCCCGACAAGGAGACCTCGCCGGCCGGCAGCGGCCTGACCAAGCAGGTCGCCGAGCAGGTGATCGGGGCCGGTGAGCAGCTCGCCGCCACGGTCCAGCGGTCACCCCGACCGGTGAACATCGCGCTGGTGCACGACCCGGCCTCGGCCGGCCCGCTCTCCGGCACCTGCCCCCTGGTGCTCGCCGGGCACACCCACGCCCGGCAGGTGTCCAAGCTGCCGCAGCAGCTCGGCAAGCAGTCCACCCAGTTGATGGTGGAGGGCTCCACCGGCGGGGCGGGGCTGCGCGGTCTGGAGGGCGAGAAGCCGACCCCGCTGTCGATGACCGTGCTCTACTTCGACCAGCGGAAACTGCTCCAGGCCTACGACGACATCACGGTCGGCGGCACCGGGCAGGCGCAGGTCAATCTGGAACGCCACGTGGTCAAGGAGCCGGCGCAGGGCGCCCCGGTCCCCGTCACCCCCACCCCGACCCGCCGGTCGGGCGGTGGGCTGGAGGTCAGCGCAGGGACAGCGCGGCCAGAGCGGCGTTGACGATGCTGCCGGGCAGCAGGTCGTGCAGCTCGTACAGCTCGCGGACGCTGCCGGACTGGCCGAACTCGTCCACCCCGAGCGGCACCGCCGGCACGCCGAGCGCCGAGCCGAGCCAGGCCATCGCGTGCGAGGCGGCGTCGTGCACGGTCACCACCGGGGCCCGGTCGCCGAACGCCGCCCGCAGCGCGCCGGGCACGCTCGGCACGGTCGCGGTCCGCACCCCCTGGCGCAGCGTCCGCTGCCAGGCCCGGTAGAGCCGGTCCAGCGAGGTCACGTCCACCACGTGCGCGGCGATGCCCTCCTCCGCCAGCTCCGCGGCTGCCGCGAGCACCTCCGGCAGCACCGCGCCGGAGCCGGCCAGGGTGACCACCGGGGCGTCCGCCAGCTGCGGGTACGCCTGGTGCGCGTCGACCAGCCGGTACGCCCCGGCGACCACCTGCCGCCGCAGCACCGCGTCGGAGATCCGGGCCCGGGCCGCCTCGAACGGCGCCTGGTCGATCGGCCGGGTGCTCAGCCGGAAGTAGTACGCCCCGTCCTCGGCCGGCGCGGCGGTGGCGGCCGGCGTCGACCCGCCGGCGATCTGCCCGAGCGCGTCGCAGAGCAGCCAGTCCAGGCTGGCCGCGTACGCCGGCTCGAGGAAGGTGACGCCGGGCAGTTCCAGGCCGACGGAGGCGGTGATGGTCGACTGGTGGGCGCCGCCCTCGGGGGCGAGGGTGATGCCCGACGGGGTGCCGGCGACCACGAACCGGGAGCCGGAGTAGGTGCCGTAGAGGAACGCGTCCAGGCCGCGCAGCACGAACGGGTCGTAGACGGTGCCGATCGGCAGCAGCGGCTGCCCCGACAGGTCCCACGACAGGCCGAGCTGCCCGAGCAGCAGGAACAGGTTCATCTCCGAGATGCCCAGCTCGATGTGCTGACCTGCGGGACTCTCCGTCCAGCGCAGCATCCGATCCTCGGTCCACGAACGCTGCTCGGTGGGGGCGAAGACGCCGGTCTTGTTGATGAACCCGGCGAGGTTGGTGGAGGTGGCCACGTCCGGCGCGGTGGTCACCAGGTACGGCGCGACGGCGGGATCCCGGGCCAGGTCGACCAGCACCCGGCCGAAGACCTCCTGGGTGGAGACGGGCTTGTTGGCGCGTACCCGGGTGGTCTCCGGGACGGTGACCCCCAGCGACCGCTCACGGGGCGTGCGGGACAGCGCCTCCCGGCGCTCGCCGGCCCGGATGCCGGCCGGCGACGCCGGGTGGAGGCGGTCCCACTCGGTCTCGGCGGTCAGGCCGTTGGCGGCGCGCAGCGCGTCGACCTGCTCCGTGCTGAGCAGCGCGGAGTGGTTGCGCGGGTTGCCGGCGATGGGCAGCCCCCACCCCTTGACCGTGTACGCGAAGACCACGCTGGGCCGGTCGGTGACCGCGTCGCACTGCGCGTACGCGTCGAGCATGGCCTCCAGGTCGTGCCCGCCCAGGTCGGTCACCAGCGGGCCCAGCTCGTCGTCTCCGATGTCCGCGACGAAGGCGCCCACCTCGGCCGGCGCGCCGTCGAGGAACTGCTTGCGCAGGGCCGGCCCGGCCAGCCCGAACAGCGACTGGTACTGCTCGTTGGGCATCAGGTCGATCCAGTCGCGCAGCGCCGCGCCGCCCGGCCGGGCGTACGCCTCGGCGAGCTTGCGGCCGTACTTGACCTCCACGACATGCCAGCCGGCGGCCTCGAACTGGCCCCGCCACTGGTTGATCCGGATGCCGGGGACGACCCGGTCCAGCGACTGCCGGTTGAAGTCGACGAGCCACATCACGTTGCCCAGCCCGGTGGTGGCCGGGTCGGCGACGGCCTCCCAGATGTTCCCCTCGTCCAGCTCGGCGTCGCCGATCAGGGCGACGAACCGGGAGTGCGGACGCGCCCCGAAGTGCGCGTCGACGTAGCGGCGGGTGACCGCGGCGAACAGCGGCGCGGCGGCGCCGAGCCCGACGGAGCCGGTGGAGAAGTCCACCTCGTCCGGGTCCTTGGTGCGCGACGGGTACGACTGGAGCCCGCCCCGCGCCCGCAGCTTCGGCAGGTACGACCGGTCCAGGTTGCCCAGCAGGTACTGGATGGCGTGGAACACCGGCGAGGCGTGCGGCTTGACGGCGACCCGGTCCTCGGCGTCGAGATGGGCGAACCAGAGCGCGGTCATCGCGGTGACCAGGGAGGCGCTGGAGGCCTGGTGGCCGCCGACCTTCACCCCGTCGCCGGTGTCCCGGTCGTGGTTGGCCGCGTCCACGATCCGGGTGGCGAGCCAGAGCACCCGCCGCTGGATCTCGTCGAGGACGTCGAGGTCGTGCTCGTTCACGGTGACTCCATCCGGGCGTCGCCGTTGACGCCCTCGCGAGGGGTGGCGCGGATCGCGCGTACACGGGGGAAGCGGGAAGGCCGCCGCCGGGGTGCGACGGCGGCCTTCGACGTGTCGGGCTCAGCCCTGGGCGCCGAGGCGCTCCAGGATCAGCTCACGGACGGTCTTGGCGTCGGCCTGACCGCGGGTGGTCTTCATGACCGCGCCGACCAGCGCGCCGGCCGCGGCGACCTTGCCGCTGCGGATCTTGTCCGCGACCTCCGGGTTGGCGGCGATGGCCTCGTCCACGGCGGCGGTGAGCGCGCCGGTGTCGGAGACGACCTCCAGGTGCCGGTTGGCCATGATCTCGGTCGGCGAGCCCTCGCCGGCCACCACGCCCTCCAGGACGGTACGGGCCAGCTTGTCGTTGAGCTTGCCCGCGTCGACCAGGCCCTGGAGCTCGGCGACCTGCGCCGGGGTGGCCCCGACGTCGGCCAGCTCGATGCCGGCCTCGTTGGCCCGCCGGGACAGCTCACCCAGCCACCACTTGCGGGCGGCGGCCGGGGTCGCGCCGGCGGCGATGGTGGCCTCGATCAGCTCGACCGCGCCGGCGTTGAGCACCGACTGCATGTCCAGGTCGGACAGGCCCCACTCCTGCTGCAGCCGCCGGCGGTGCAGCCGGGGCAGCTCCGGCAGGGCGGCCTTCAGCTCGGCCACCCAGGTGGTGTCCGGGGCGAGCGGCACCAGGTCCGGCTCCGGGAAGTACCGGTAGTCGGTGGCGGTCTCCTTGGACCGGCCCGGCGTGGTGTCGCCGGTGTCCTCGTGGAAGTGCCGGGTCTCCTGGGTGATCTTCCCGCCGGCGTCGAGCACGGCGGCCTGCCGCAGCATCTCCGAGCGGACCGCCCGCTCCACCGAGCGCAGCGAGTTGACGTTCTTGGTCTCGGTGCGGGTGCCCCACTCCTCGCCGGGCAGGTTGAGGGAGGTGTTCACGTCGCAGCGCAGCGAGCCCTCCTCCATCCGCACGTCGGAGACGTTCAGCGAGCGGAGCACGTCGCGCAGCTCGGTGACGTATGCCCGGGCCACGTCCGGCGCCAGCGCGCCGGTGCCCGGCACCGGCTTGGTGACGATCTCCACCAGCGGGATGCCGGCGCGGTTGTAGTCGACCAGCGACTCGGTCGCGCCGTGGATGCGGCCGGTGGCGCCGCCGACGTGCAGCGTCTTGCCGGTGTCCTCCTCCAGGTGCACCCGCTCGATGCCGATCCGCACCAGCTCGCCGCCGACCTCGACGTCCAGGTAGCCGTCGAAGCACAGCGGCTCGTCGTACTGGCTGATCTGGAAGTCCTTCGGCATGTCCGGGTAGAAGTAGTTCTTCCGGGCGAACCGGCACCACTCGGCGATGGAGCAGTTCAGCGCCAGACCGATCCGGATGGTCGCCTCGATGGCCGCCTTGTTGGCCACCGGCAGCGAGCCGGGCAGGCCCAGGCAGACCGGGCAGACCCGGGTGTTCGGCTCGCCGCCGAAGTCGGTCGGGCAGCCGCAGAACATCTTGGTGTTCGTGCCCAGCTCGACGTGGGTCTCCAGGCCGATCACCGGTTCGTAGCGCGCGACGACCTCGTCGTACGCGGGCAGTGTCGTGGTCATCTGAGCTCCTGCCTCACAGCGCCGGTGGGGTGAACGTGCCGACCACGGACTCCAGCGCGGCGGCGACCCGGTACATCCGGTCGTCGGCCATCGTCGGGGCCATCACCTGCAGGCCGACGGGGAGGCCGTCGGAGAGGCCGCAGGGCACCGAGATGCCCGGGCCGCCGTACAGGTTGGTCGGGATGGTGAACAGGTCCGCCAGGTACATCTGGTAGGGGTCCGAGGTACGCGCGCCGATCGGGAACGCCACGAACGGGGTGGTCGGCGAGATCAGCGCGTCGACCCGCTCGAAGGCCGCGGTGAAGTCCCGGGTGATCAGGGTGCGGACCTTCTGCGCCTGCCCGTAGTAGGCGTCGTAGTAGCCCGAGGAGAGGGCGTACGTGCCGATCATGATGCGCCGCTTGACCTCGGCGCCGAAGCCGGCCTCCCGGGTCAGCGACATGACCTCCTCCAGCGACCGGTTGCCGTCGTCGCCGACCCGCAGGCCGAACCGGACGCCGTCGAACCGGGCCAGGTTGGAGGAGCACTCGCTGGGCGCGATCAGGTAGTACGCCGGCAGGGCGTACCGGAAGTGCGGGCAGGACACCTCGACGATCTCGGCGCCCAGCTTGGCCAGGGTGTCGACCGACTCGCGGAAGGCGGCCATCACGCCCGGCTCCGCGCCCTCGCCGGTGAACTCGGTGACGATGCCGAGCTTCACGCCGGTCAGGTCGCCGGTGGCGCCGAGCTTCGCGGCGGCCACCACGTCCGGCACCGGGGCCGGGATGGAGGTCGAGTCGCGCGGGTCGTGCCCGCCGATCACCTGGTGCAGCAGCGCGGCGTCGAGCACCGTACGGGCACACGGGCCGGGGGTGTCCAGCGACGAGGAGAACGCCACCAGGCCGTACCGGGAGGTGCCGCCGTAGGTGGGCTTCGCGCCGACGGTGCCGGTGACCGCGCCGGGCTGGCGGATCGAGCCGCCGGTGTCCGAGCCGATCGCCAGCGGCGCCTCGTACGCGGCCAGCGCGGCGGCGCTGCCGCCACCGGAGCCGCCCGGGATCCGGTCCAGGTCCCACGGGTTGTGGGTCGGGCCGTACGCGGAGTATTCGGTGGAGGAGCCCATCGCGAACTCGTCCATGTTGGTCTTGCCGAGCATCACCGTGCCGGCGTCGCGCAGCCGCTGCACGATCGTCGAGTCGTACGGCGGGCGCCACCCCTCGAGGATCTTGGACCCGACGGTGGTCGGCACGCCCTTGGTGGTGAGCACGTCCTTGACGGCGACCGGCACGCCGGCCAGCGGGCCCAGCTCCTCGCCGGCGGCCCGACGCTCGTCGACCGCGCGGGCGGCGGCCAGCGCGCCCTCGGTGTCGACGTGCAGGAAGGCGTGCACCCGGTCGTCGACGGCGGCGATCCGGCCCAGGTGGGCCTGGGTCACCTCGACGGCGGAGGTCTCACCGCTGGCGACGAGACCGGCGATCTCCGTCGCGGTCAGTCTGGTCAGGTCGCTCATGAGGCCACATCCTCGTCCAGGATCCGCGGGACGCGGAACCGCTGCTGGTCGGCGTCCGGCGCGCCGGACAGCGCCTCCTCCGGGGTCAGGCACGGCGTCACGACGTCCTCGCGGAGCACGTTGGTCAGCGGCACCGAGTGGGACGTCGGCGGGATGTCCGCCGCGGCGACCTCGCCGACCTGGGCCACCGACTGGAGGATCACGTCGAGCTGGCCGGCGAAGACGTCCAACTCCTCCTCGGTGACGGCGAGCCGCGACAGTCGCGCCAGGTGCGCGACCTCCTCGCGGGAGATGGCGGCCATCGGTGCCCCCTTCGTGGCTGTCCTGCTGCGTCTGCGGTGTGCCGGCCGCGCGATCGGAGATGACGCGCGGTGACCGGAGCGAGTCTATTGTCCTGCGGTCACGCCGACGCCTCCGACTCCCCCCGCGCCCGCCCGACGGGACCGTCCGTCGCCTGCGCCGGCTCGGCCGGTCGGCCCGCCACGGCCGTCCCGGCGGTCGGCCCGCCAAGGCGAAGTCAGCGGGTGGGGCGGCGCGGCGCCTCGGTGTCCGGGCCGCCGGTCGGGTGCACCGGCCGGTACCGGGCCAGCCAGGTCACCAGCTCGTCGGCCGGCATCGGGCGGGCGTGGAACCAGCCCTGCGCCACGTCGCAGCCGGCCGCGTGCAGCATCCGCCAGGTCCGCTCGTCCTCCACGCCCTCGGCGACCACCCGCAGGCCGAGCGCGCCGGCCAGCTCGATCATCGACCGGACGATGGCGGCGTCGTCGGCGTCGTCGGCCATCCCGAGGACGAACGAGCGGTCCACCTTCACCTCGGCCAGCGGCAGCCGGCGCAGGTGTTGCAACGACGAGTACCCGGTACCGAAGTCGTCCAGGGAGATGGCCACCCCGAGGCGGTGCAGCCGGGAGATGGTGGTGAGCACCCGCCGGGGGTCGGCCATCAGCGCGCCCTCGGTGATCTCCAGTTGCAGGCGCTCGGGGGC
The DNA here is from genome assembly GCF_029893845.1 of Micromonospora sp. A200. Lineage (NCBI taxonomy): Bacteria > Bacillati > Actinomycetota > Actinomycetes > Micromonosporales > Micromonosporaceae > Micromonospora > Micromonospora sp. A200. Next base: position 34,502 of record NZ_JARXXY010000036.1, read on the forward strand.
CACCCCGAAGGCGGCCAGCCGGTCGGCGATCCGGTCGGCGATCTCGCCGGTGTGCAGGTCACGGACGCTGACGTTGAGCGCCGCCCGCAGGTGGATGCCGGCCGCCGACCACTTGGCCAGCTGTTCCACCACGTCGTCGACCACCCGCTGGGTGAGCAGCCGCATCACCGCGCTCTGCTCGGCCACCCGGATCAGTTCCTCCGGGTCCACCATGCCCCGGCGCGGGTGCCGCCAGCGCAGCAGCGCCTCCACCCCGACGACCTCGCCGGTGGCGATGGCGATCTGCGGTTGGTAGTACATCGTGATGACGCCGACGTCGGCCGCCGCGTCCTCGGCCCGTTCCACCGGGGCGGGAACGGCCGGCAGCTCGGGCCGCTCGGGCTCGGCGGCGGGCTGCCCGGCGCGGCGGCGGGTCGGGTCGGCGCCGGTCAGGATCTGGTGCAGCAGTTCGTCGGAGCCGTCCACCGCGACCCGCGCCCGCCGGCGCCGGGGCCACCACCGCCCGCCCGCGCCGTTCGCCCCGGCGCCGTCCGGTCCCGCGGCGTCCGTCCCGGCGGCGAGCCGGGCGGGCAGCGCGGCGCCGTCGCCGCCCCGCACGGTCCGCCCGGCGGGCGGCCCCGCCTCGAGTACGCGGCGCAGGTCGGCCAGGAGCCCCAGGCGCTCCGCGGAGTTGTGGTCCGACTCGGCGGCGTAGACGGCGACGGTGTCGTTGCGGTGCTTGGCGTCGTACATCGCCACGTCGGCGTGGCGCATCAGGGTGGCGAAGTCCTCGCCGTGCTCGGGGAAGAGCGCGATGCCGATCGAGGCGCCGACGTCGAGCGGCAGCCCGTCCAGCGACACCGGTTCGGTGAGCGCCGCGACCACCCGGCCGGCCATCTCGCGGGCCTCGTCGACGCCGTCGAGCCGGCCGGCGACGATGGCGAACTCGTCCCCGCCGAGGCGGGCCAGCATGTCCCGGCCGCCGACGACGTCCGCCAGCCGGGCGCTCACCTCGACCAGCAGCCGGTCGCCGACGGCGTGGCCGAGCGCGTCGTTGACGTTCTTGAACCGGTCCAGGTCGATCAGGAGCAGGGCCAGGTGGGCGTCCCGGTCGCCCTTGGCGACCCGCTCGGCGTGCAGGTGCACCTGCTCGGCCACCTCGGCGAGCAGCGCCTTGCGGTTGGGCAGGCCGGTGAGCGGGTCGAGCGCGGCGAGGTGTTCCTGCTCGGTGGAGAGCCGGGACATCCGGTAGACGGCGAAGAGCGGCACCAGCACGAGCGGGACCAGCGCGGCACTGGCCCGGGCGGCGGTGACCAGCACCGGGGCGAGCAGCAGCAGCGAACCGGTGGAAAGCAGCTCGTACGGCAGCGCCTGCCGCACGCTCGGCCACCACCGGCCGCCGAAGCGCAGCCGCAGCGCGCTGCTGACCAGGCCGTAGTTGACGGCGAACCAGGTGAGGGTGGCGCCGCCGACGGCGGTCACGGCCGTCCAGCCCAGCCGGCCGCCGTCGAAGAGTCCACCCGGCCCGAGCCGGAGCACCAGGTACGCGGCGCCGAGCGCGCAGGCGTACTGGGCGGCGTTGAAGGTGGTCCGCCAGAGGGCGTGGCGCATCCGCCAGCCGGAGACGGCGACCGCGACGGCCTGGACCGCCACGGCCGGGCCCAGCCCCCAGCCGAGCAGGATCGCGAAGGTGAAGCAGGTGGACGGGAAGACGGCCGAGGTGTGCCGCCGGCCCGGCGGGACGAAGGGCCGCGCGTCACAGGCGACGGCGAGCGCCGCCATCGCCCAGAACGCCGCCGGCAGCCGGGGCAGGCGGTCGGGGAGCCCGATCAGCGGCAGGGCGGAGACCAGCAGCGCCAACCCGACCACGGCGGCGACGAAGCCGGCGAACCGCGCCTCCCGCCCGGGTGGGACGGAGTTGCGGGGGTCGGCCGTCTCCATCGCACCTCCCGGGCATGCGGTACACGGCGCGCGCCGGTCGCGCACCGTGCCCCAATGAAACGCCCTGAGTGGCCGTACCCCGAGACGACAGTCACGAATCGGTCGTAGTCGTAATTAAGTTGGTATACGACCCCAAGATCCCCGCCGGCGCGTCGGCTCACCCCTCGACGCGGGCGACCTCCCGGGCCGCGTCCGGCCCCCGGTCGAGCAGCACCCGGAAACCGTCCTCGTCGAGGACCGGCACCTTGAGGCTGGCCGCCTTGTCGGCCTTGGAACCGGGGTTGTCGCCGACCACCACGAAGCCGGTCTTCTTGGAGACCGAGCCGCTGACCTTGCCGCCGAGGCTCTGGATCGCCTCGGACGCCTGGTCCCGGCTGAACCCGGCGAGGGTGCCGGTCACCACCACGGTGACCCCCTCGAGCGGGCGCGGCCCCTCGTCGACCGCCTCCTCGGCCATCCGTACGCCGGCCCGGGCCCACTTCTGCACGACCTCGCGGTGCCAGTCGACGGCGAACCATTCCTTGATGCTGGCGGCGATGGTCGGGCCGACACCGTCCACCGAGGAGAGTTCCTCCTCGCTGGCCGCGTCGATGGCCTCGATCGAGCGGAAGTGCCGGGCGAGGGCCTGCGCGGCGGTGGGGCCGACGTGCCGGATGGAGAGCGCGACCAGCACCCGCCACAGGTCGCGCTCGCGGGCGACGGCGAGGTTGTCCAGCAGCTTGGTGGCGTTGCTGCCGAGGCTGCCGTCCTTGTTGACGAAGAACGGCGAGCGGGCGAGCTGCTCGGCGTCGAGCTGGAACAGGTCGCCCTCGTCGCTGATGATCTCGGCGTCGAGCAGCGCGGCGGCGCCCTTGTAGCCGAGCACCTCGATGTCGAAGGCGCCCCGCCCGGCCAGGTGGAACACCCGCTCGCGCAGCTGCGCCGGGCAACTGCGGCTGTTGGGGCAGCGGATGTCGACGTCGCCCTCCTTGGCCGGCGCCAGCGGGGTGCCGCAGGCCGGGCAGGTGGTGGGCATGACGAACGGGCGGGCGTCGGCGGGGCGCAGGTCGACCACCGGGCCGAGCACCTCGGGGATCACGTCGCCGGCCTTGCGCAGCACCACCGTGTCGCCGATCAGCACCCCCTTGCGCTCGACCTCGCGGGCGTTGTGCAGGGTCGCCAGGGCGACCGTGGAGCCGGCCACCCGCACCGGTTCGAGCACGGCGAACGGGGTGACCCGCCCGGTACGCCCGACGTTGACGTCGATGTCGAGCAGCTTGGTGGTCACCTCCTCCGGCGGGTACTTGAAGGCGATCGCCCAGCGCGGCGCCCGGCTGGTCGAGCCGAGCCGGCCCTGGATGGAGACCGGGTCGACCTTCACCACCACGCCGTCGATCTCGTGCTCGACGTCGTGCCGGTGCTCGGCGTAGTAGGCGATGTAGTCCGCGACGCCGGCCAGGTCGGGCACCACCCGCCAGCGGTCGCTGGTCGGCAGGCCCCACGCCTTCAGCGCCGCGTACGACTCGGACTGGGCGGTGGGCCGGAAGCCGCGCCGGGCGCCGATGCCGTGCACCACCAGGCGCAGCGGCCGGGAGGCGGTGATCCGGGGGTCCTTCTGCCGCAGGCTGCCGGCGGCGGCGTTGCGCGGGTTGGCGAACGGGGCCTTGCCCTGCTCGACCAGGCCGGCGTTGAGGTCGGCGAAGGCGGCCACCGGGAAGTAGATCTCGCCGCGCACCTCCAGCAGCTCGGGCAGGTCGCCGAACTCGGCGGACGGGGTCAGCCGGCCGGGCACGTCGCGGATGCTGCGGACGTTGGCCGTCACGTCCTCGCCGGTCCGCCCGTCGCCCCGGGTGGCGGCCCGGGCCAGGCGGCCCTTCTCGTAGGTGAGGTTGATGGCCAGGCCGTCGACCTTCAGCTCGCAGAGGTAAGGCACCGGGCCGCCGGCGTCCCGCTCGACCCGCTCGGCCCAGGCGGCCAGCTCCTCGTCGGCGAAGGCGTTGTCGAGGGAGAGCATCCGCTCGGCGTGGGTGACCGGGGTGAAGTCGGTGGAGAAGGTGCCGCCGACCCGCTGGGTGGGCGACTCGGGGCTGCGCAGCGCCGGGAACTCCGCCTCCAGCGCCTCCAGCTCGCGCAGCCGCCGGTCGAACTCGGCGTCGGAGATGGTCGGCGCGTCGAGGACGTAGTAGCGGTACTGGTGTTCGGTGAGCTCCTGGCTCAGCGTGGCGTGCCGTTCCCGCGCCTCGGGGGTCGGCTCGCCGCCGGCCGCCGCCTCCTGTGCGGGGCTGACCTGCTGAGAGATCGCTTCTTCGGACACCCTGCCGCCTCCGGACACCAGTGGGATCTCCCCGTGATCACGCTACCTCCGCACCGTATCGGGCCGGTGGGACAATCTCCCGCCACCCCTGCCGCGCCCGACGGGCGGCGGCCCGCCGGGCGTGCGACGATCGCCGGACGTCGGCGGCGTCGGCGGCGGAGAGGCAGGGGTGGGAATGCCGGAGTGGGTGTGGTGGGCGGTGCTGGTCGTGCTGGCCGTGGCCGCCGGTTGGGCCTGGAACGAGTGGCGACGACGCGGCGGCCGCCCGGCGGGCGGCGAACGCACCCGGCCCGAGCGGGGCACGCCGCCGCGCGACCGGGCCCGCCCCACCGCGCCGCCCCGCCCGCGCACCCCGACGGGTACGCCCCGGCCGGGCGAGATCTGGTGGGCCGACGTCCCGTTCCACGACGGGACCGGCTCGAAGGTGCGCCCCTGCCTGGTGCTCCGCGCCGACGACCGGGGCGCCGACGTCCTGAAGATCACCAGTCAGGACAAGAGCAGCCGCGACGACCACGTCCGCATCCCGACCCGGGAGTGGGACCCCGACGCCGACCACGACAGCTGGCTCGACCTGGCCGAGTCCGTCCGCGTCCCGAGCAGCGCCTTCACCCACCGCGCCGGCACCTGCGACCAGTCCCTCTGGCACCGCCTCCGCTCCCTCCCCCACCTCCCCACCTGACCCACCCACCGTCGACCATGAGGTTGACCGCGGTGGTCGATCCTGGCCGCCCGGTCAGTCCCAGGAGGTAACGAGGGTGGTGAGCTGGTCGGCGTACTCGATGCGGGTGGACCAGTCCTGCGGCCAGGCGGCCATGCCGTGGGCGGCGCCGACGAAGGCGCCGGCCAGGGCGGCGATCGAGTCGGAGTCGCCGGCGGTGGTCGCGCCCCGGGCGATCGCGGCGACCGGGTCGTCGGGGTGACGCAGCGCGCAGAGCAGGGCGGTGGCCAGCGCCTCCTCGGCGATCCACGCCTCGCCGGTGTCCCGGCACGGGTCGCCGCCGTCGTCGGGTCGGCCCAGCGCGGCGACCAGCCGGTCCAGCACCTGCCGGCACTCGTCCCAGCCCCGGGCGACGAACTCCTCCGGGGACGTCGCGCCGCACCGCTGCCAGAGATCGCCGAGCCAGTCGGCGCGGTAGACCCGCCGCTGCTCCGCCGCCCGCGCGATGAGCAGGTCGGGCAGTTCGGCCAGGCCCACGCCGTCGCACAGCAACCGCACCGCGTACGCGGTCAGCTCGCTGGCCGCCAGGCCGGTCGGATGACCGTGGGTGAGACCGGCCTGGAGCTGGGCCAGCCCGGCGAGGGTGTCCAGGTCGACGTCGAGCAGCCCGACCGGGGTGACCCGCATGTTCGCGCCGCAGCCCTTCGAGTCGGCCACGGTCGCCTCCTGCCAGCGCAGCCCACGGCCCAGCTCGGCGCAGGCCCGCAGGCAGGTCATCCCCGGGGCGCGGTTGTTGTCCGGGCTGACCGCCCACTCACCGAAGCGCTGCCGCAGCAGCGGCTCGACCACCTCCGGGGTGTACGCGGACGCGTCGTGCAGCGCCCACGCCACGGCCAGGGCCATCTGCGTGTCGTCGGTGACCAGCGCCGGATCGCCGACCAGCGCACGCGGGCCGCCCGGCCCGTAGCGACGGGTGATCTCGGCGACGGTCAGGAACTCGGTGGGCTTGCCGAGGGCGTCGCCGTAGGCGAGACCGAAGAGCGAACCGGAGGCACGGCGGGGCGAGGAGTCGATCACGCCCGCGATCATGCCGCCCGGCCGCAACCCCCGGCCGGCCGGGCTCAGTCCCAGCAGAGGCAGAACGGGTGACCGGCCGGGTCGGCGTAGACCCGCCAGCCGTCCCCCTCGCCGGGCAGCCGGCGCGCGCCGAGGGCGAGCGCCGCCTTCTCCGCCGCCTCGATGTCGTCGACGGTGACGTCGAGGTGGAACTGCTGGGGCCGCTCCGGGTCCGGCCAGGCCGGGGCCCGCAGGTTGAGCGCCTTCTGGAAGGCGAGCCGCGGCTGGTGCCCCGGCGAGCCGCCGAGCACCACCCAGTCGTCGCCGTCGGAGTCCTCCTCCACCAGCGGCAGGCCGAGCAGCTCGGCGTAGAAGCCGGCCAGGGCCCGGGGATCGGGGCAGTCGATCACCGTCGAACGCAGCTGTCCAATCATGACGTCATCCTGCCCGCCGGGTACGACGGAAAACCTCACTCCTCGTGCAGGCGCCGACCGGCGTCCCGGCAGGCGGCCAGCACCGCCCGGGCGTACCCCGGGGTGGCGTTGGCCAGCCCGCAGGCCGGGGTGACCACCACCTGCTCGGTGAGCTGCCGGCGCGGGAAGCCGAGGCGGTCCCAGAGCCCGCGTACCCGGTCGGCGACCTCGGCCGAGGTCGGCGCGCGAACGGCGGACGGCGGCTGGGTGGGCGCGGCGCCGGCGAACAGCCCGAGCCCGGCGTCGATCGCCTCGCCGAGCGGGTCCAGGTCGGTGACCAGCGCGAGGTCCAGCGCCACGGCGACCGCCCCGGTCGAGCGGATCAGCTCCAGTGGCACGTCCGGCGCGCAGCAGTGCACCACGGTCGGCACCCCCGCCGCCTCGATCACGGTGCGCAGCAGGGCACGGGCCACCTCGGACTCGACCGGCCGGTGAGCGCCGAAGCCGCTCTCGGTGGGCACCCGCCCGGCGAGCACCGCCGGCAGGGACGGCTCGTCGAGCTGGAGCAGCACCGACGCCCCGGGCAGCCGGCGGGCCACCGCCTCGACGTGCAGCCGCAGCCCCTCGGCCAGGGAACCGGCCAGGTCGCGCACCGCGCCCGGGTCACGCAGCAGCCGCCCGCCGATCGGCAGCTCCAGCGCGGCCGCCAGGGTGAACGGTCCGGCCGCCTGGATCTTCACCGGCCCGGTGTACCCCTCGGCCTGCTCGGCGAGCTGGTCGAGGTCGCGTTCCATCAGGTCCCGGGCCCGGCGCAGGTCCCGGCCGGGGCGCAGCGCGATCCGCCAGCGGGCCGCGTAGAGCTCGACCGGCAGCTCCACCAGCAACCCGCCGGTCCGGCCGATGAGGTCGGCGCCCGGTCCACGGGCGGGCAGTTCGGGCAGGTGAGGTAGGGCGGGCAGCTCGCCGAGGACGACCCGCTGCGCTTCGGCGATGTCGGTGCCGGGCAGCGAACCGATGCCGGTTGCCGCCCCCGCGGGCCAGGGCCAAGGCTGATCAGTCACGGCCGAAGGGTAGCCGCTCGGCGTGGCCGGCCGGCGGCGGACGGCGGCGGTCAGCCGGTGATGGTGGCCGAGCCGAGCACCACGTCGCCGGCCGGGTCCGGCCGGTACGCGACGATCGCCTGCCCGGCGGCCACCCCGCGTACCGGGCGGCGCAGCTCGGCGCGGAGGGCGTCGTCGGCCAGCTCCACGGTGGCGGGGACCACGTCGCCGTGGGCGCGCAGCTGCACCTCGCACTCGACGGGTGCGGTCGGTCGCTCGCCGCCGGTCCAGACGGGACGGGTGGCTTGCACCTGGGAGACGTCCAGCGCCTCGGCCGGGCCGACGGTCACCGTGTTGGTCTTCGGGGTGATGGAGAGCACGTAGCGGGGGCGGCCGTCCGGGGCGGGCCGGTCCAGGTGCAGGCCGCGCCGCTGCCCGACGGTGTAGGCGTACGCGCCGGTGTGGCTGCCCACCACCGTGCCGGTGAGCGCGTCGACCACCTCGCCGGGCGCCTCGCCGAGCCGGCCGGCGAGGAAGCCGCGGGTGTCGCCGTCGGCGATGAAGCAGATGTCGTGCGAGTCCGGCTTGTCGGCCACCGCCAACCCGCGCCGGGCCGCCTCCTCGCGGACCTGAGCCTTGGTGGAGTCGCCGAGCGGGAAGAGGGACCGGTCGAGCTGCTCCCGGGTCAGCACGGCGAGCACGTACGACTGGTCCTTGGCGAGGTCGACGCTGCGGCGCAGCAGGCCGTCCGCGCCGAGCCGGGCGTGGTGGCCGGTGACCACCGCGTCGAAGCCCAGGGCCACCGCCCGGTCCAGCACCGCCGCGAACTTGATCTTTTCGTTGCAGCGTAGGCAGGGATTCGGGGTACGGCCGGCCGCGTACTCGGCGACGAAGTCGTCCACCACGTCGGCGTGGAACCGCTCGGCCATGTCCCAGACGTAGAACGGGATGCCGATCACGTCGGCGGCCCGCCGCGCATCCCGGGAGTCCTCCAGGGTGCAGCAGCCGCGCGCTCCGGTGCGGTAGGTCTGCGGGTTGCGGGCCAGCGCCAGGTGCACCCCGGTCACGTCGTGCCCCGCCTCCACGGCGCGCGCCGCCGCGACGGCGGAGTCCACCCCGCCCGACATCGCCGCCAGAACCCTCACCGTGACACCTCCCTCATCCCTCGACCCTATCCGCCTCCGCGCCGCCGTCCCCACCCCCGCCGCCCCGCTGCGCCGCCGGTCACCGCCAGCCGCGCGTTCCGGCACCGACGGCCGGGACGAACCGGGCGAAGCATCACCAGCGGCCGCCCCTCGCGGGGCCGGCGACAGTCGACGAGAGGCCGGGCGGGAGACGCCGGTTCAGCGGAGGGTACGCAGGGCGGCCGCGCGGCGGGCCCGGTCGACGGCCGCCGGGAGGGCGGCGATCAGGGCGTCGACATCGGCGGGGGTGCTGGTGTGGCCGAGGGTGAAGCGCAGCGAGGAGCGGGCCCGGTCGTCGTCGGCGCCCATCGCGATCAGCACGTGCGAGGGCTGGGCCACCCCGGCGGAGCAGGCCGAGCCGGTGGAGCAGGCGATGCCCTGGGCGTCGAGCAGGAGCAGCAGCGCGTCGCCCTCGCAGCCGGGGAAGGAGAAGTGCGCGTTGCCGGGCAGCCGGTCGGTCGGGTCGCCGTTGAAGATCACCTCGGGCACCGCCTCGCGGACCCGCCGGACCAGGTCGTCGCGGAGCGCGGCCACCCGTACGGCGTACTCCTGCTGGCCCTTCACCGCGGCCTCGACGGCGACCGCGAAGGCCACGATGCCGGCGGTGTCGAGCGTGCCGGAGCGGACGTCGCGCTCCTGGCCGCCGCCGTGCAGCAGCGGGGTGGCCGGCACGTCGCGGGCCAGCAGCAGGGCACCGACCCCGGTCGGGCCGCCGAGCTTGTGCCCGGTGACGGTGAGCGCCGAGACGCCGCTGGCGGCGAAGTCCACCGGCACCTGACCGACCGCCTGGATCGCGTCGGTGTGGAACGGCACCCCGTGCGCGGCGGCCACCGCGGCCAGCTCGGCCACCGGCTGGACGGTGCCGACCTCGTTGTTGGCCCACATCGCGGTCACCAGGGCGACCCGGTGGGCGTGCGCGTCCAGCTCGGCGCGGAGCCGGTCCGGGTCCAGCCGGCCGGCGGCGTCCACCGGCAGCCAGCCCACCTCGGCGCCCTCGTGGTCGGCCAGCCAGTCCACCGCGTCGAGCACCGCGTGGTGCTCGACCGCGCTGGAGACGACCCGGACCCGGCCCGGGTCGGCGGCGCGACGGGCCCAGAAGACGCCCTTGACGGCGAGGTTGTCGCTCTCCGTGCCGCCGCCGGTGAAGACCACCTCGGAGGGGCGGGCGCCCAGCGCGGCGGCGACCCGTTCCCGCGACTCCTCCACCCGTCGCCGGGCGCGCCGGCCCGCCGCGTGCAGCGACGACGCGTTGCCGACCTCGCGGGCGGTGGCGACGTACGCCTCCAACGCCTCGTCGAGCATCGGGGTCGTCGCCGCGTGATCCAGGTATGCCATCACCGTTCAGCCTAACGGCCTGCAGCCGTCCCGCCGGACGCCGGACCACCGGGGGCCGGGCCCGGCGCCGGGGCGGGGAGAGCGCCCTCCCGCCCCGGCGGGCCGGCCCGGCGCGGTCCGCCTCGGGCGGGGCGGTGGCCAGCGCGCCGCTGTCCGCGTACGGAGGACGCCGAAGGACGCCAACGGCGACGCCCGGATCTTCACCGACGGCCGACTGCACCTGCACGTGGCGAATCTCCCGGACGTTCCCGGGTATTACGAGGTCTGGCTGATCAACCCGACCAACCTGGAGATGTTCTCGATCGGTGTGCTGCGCGGTCCGTCGGGGGACGCGCTGCTTCCGCTACCACCAAATGTCGATCTTCAGGCATACTCGGTTGTCGACGTCTCCGCCGAGCAGTACGACAACAAGCCCGCCCACTCCGGCGACAGTTTGCTGAGGGGCACCCTGACGGGCTGATCGGCGGGCCGGCTCAGCTCCCCGGCCCGCCGATCAGCTCCCTTCCCACCGCGACGGGAACGGGAACACATACAGAGAAAGAGTGGCCATTCCGCGAAGGATGGCCACTCTTTCTCTGTATGTGCGTCGCGTCGGGGCGCTGGCTGGTGGCGCCCCGAGGGGGCGTCACTTGCGCTTGCGGATCTCCTCGGCGGCCTGCGGAACGACCTTGAACAGGTCGCCCACCACGCCGAAGTCGGCCAGCTCGAAGATCGGGGCCTCGCCGTCCTTGTTCACGGCGACGATCGTCTTCGAGGTCTGCATGCCGGCCCGGTGCTGGATCGCGCCGGAAATGCCCAGCGCGACGTAGAGCTGCGGGGAGACGGTCTTGCCGGTCTGGCCCACCTGGAACTGGTGCGGGTAGAAGCCGGAGTCGACCGCCGCGCGGGACGCGCCGACGGCGCCGCCGAGCAGGTCGGCAAGCTCCTCGACCAGCTTGAAGTTGTCGGCGTTGCCGACACCACGACCACCGGAGACCACGATGCCGGCCTCGGTCAGCTCGGGGCGGGAGCCCTTCTGCTCGGCGACCCGGTCGACGACCTTGGCCAGCTTGTCGGTGTCGGTGACCGCCACCGTGAGCTGCTCGACGGCCGGGGTGGCCGGCGCCGGGGTCGGGTTGACGGAGTTGGGACGGACGGTGACCAGCGGCAGGCCCTTGGTGACCTTGGACTTGACGATGGTGGAGCCGGCGAAGGCGACCTGGGTCGCGGTGCCGTCGGCGGCCAGGCCGACCACGTCGGTCAGGATGCCGTTGTCGAGCTTGACGGCGAGGCGGGCGGCGATCTCCTTGCCCTCCTGCGCGGAGGCGAGCAGCACGGCGGCCGGCTGCACCCGCTTGACCAGCTCGGCCAGCACGGTGGCCTTCGGGGCCACCAGGTAGCCGTCGATCTCCTCGCTCTCGGCGGCGTAGATCTTCTCCGCGCCGTACTCGCCCAGCTTGGCGCTCAGCGCCTCGGCGGCGCCGGTGCCACCGAGCACCACTGCGCTCGGGGTGCCCAGCTCGCGGGCGAGGGTGAGCATCTCCAGGGTGACCTTCTTGACGCCGAATTCCCGGGTGGCTTCGACGACGACGAGAACCTCAGACATGTCCAGACCTCTCACACGAACTTCTCGGTGGCGAGGAACTCGACCAGCTTGACGCCGCCCTCGCCCTCGTCGGTGATCTTGGCGCCGCCGGAACGGGGCGGGCGCTTGGTGTGCTCCAGCACGGCGCTGGTCGCGCCGTCGAAGCCCACCTCGGTCGGGGCGACGCCGAGGTCACCCAGGGAGAGCGTCTGCACCGGCTTCTTCTTGGCGGCCATGATGCCCTTGAAGGACGGGTAGCGCGGCTCGTTGATGGTGTCCCAGACGGAGACCACGGCCGGGGTCGAGGCGGTGACCACCTCGTAGCCCTCCTCGGTCTGCCGCTCGACGGTCAGCGTGGCGCCGTCGACGGTGAGCTTGCGGGCGCCGGTCAGCGCCGCGACGCCCAGCCGCTCGGCGATCATGTGCGGCATGACCTGGACCCGGCCGTCGGTGGACTCGGCACCGCAGATGACCAGGTCGGCGTTGAGCTGACCGAGGGCGGCGGCGAGCACCTTCGAGGTGGCCACGGCGCAGGACCCGTGCAGGGCGTCGTCCACCACGTGCACGGCCTTGTCCGGGCCCATAGAGAGCGCCTTGCGGATCGACTCGGTCGCCCGGTCCGGACCCATGGTCAGGATGGTGACCTCGCCGCCGTGCGCCTCCTTGATCTTCAACGCCTCTTCGATGGCGTACTCGTCCATCTCGTTGATGACGTTGTTCGCCGAACCGCGGTCGACGGTGTTGTCGTCAGGACGCAGGTTGCGGTCCGCGCCCGAATCGGGCACCTGCTTGACGAGTACGACGATGTTCATCGCGTTTCGACGACCCTCCTGTTGGTGTGGCGATCGCTCGCCCGGTCACGGGCGCAGCCTCGCGCGTCCGTTGACGCCCGGTCAACCGCGGGCGCTTGTGCAGTTGCCCACGGCGCAATGTTACCTGTCAGTAGCTTCGGCTTCCTGGGCACTCAGAGTGACACAGCTCACCGGAGCTGCGGGCCCGGCTAGACTCACAAACCGGGAGGTGTCACGACATGTCAGGACAGGATGTGGCGCGTCCGGTCGGCGCGACGACCGGCGGCAACCACGCACCGGAGCGCTGCGGCCGTCCGGCGGCGCCGGAGGCGTACCGGTGCGCGTGCGGCCGGGTCCGTGACCTCTGCGTCCGCGACACCGTGCACACCGTCTGGACCGCGCCCGGCGGCGACCCGGCGGGCGGGCCGCCCCCGGCGAACGGGTAGCGGTCACGCCGGCTCGGCGAGGGCTCCCCTGATCCGTTCGATCACGGCCGCCTCGGCCGGTGCGACCCCCCGGTGTGCCTGGGCCACCCGGTCGGCCGCCGCCAGCACCACGTCCCGATACGCGGCCAGGTCCTGCGGCGACTTCTCCCGCAGGATGTCGACCGCCCGGCCGAGCGCCGGCAGCACCACGGACTCGACCTCCAGCGCGGAGTCCCGGGGCAACCTGGGCAGCGGTCCGGTGGTGAGAGCCTCCTTCACCACCCCGCTGGCGCCGTTGAGCGCCCCGGACGCGGCGATGCTCTCCCGGATCATGGCTAACATGCCCGGATCGGCGTTCGACACCAGGAAGACCGCCCCGAACGCGCCGGTCTTGAGGGTGAGCCGCTCGTCGTCCGTCAGCCGCTGCTCCATCATCACGGAGTGTAGACGTACGGGGTGGTCGTGGTGACCGGTACGAAGCCGAGCCGCTGAAGGATCGGCCGGCTGTCCTCCGAGGCGTCCACCTGGAGCAACGCCTTGCCCCGCTGGTCCGCCAGGCGCGCCCGGTACGCCACCAGCGCCCGGTAGATGCCCCGGTGCCGCCACTGCTCCAACGTCGAGCCGCCCCACAGGCTGGCGAAGCCGGTGTTCGCCAGGTAGCGGACCCAGCCGGCGCTGACGACGCGGTCCCCCGCCTCGGCCACCACCACGGTGATCGACTGCGGGTCGGCGGCGATCTCCTTCTCCAGCCCGGTCACCAGGTGGCTGCGGTCGGCCTGCCACACCTCCTGCTCCATCGCGGCGATCCGCTCCAGGTCCGCCCGGGAGGTGACCTCGCGCAGGCGTACCCCCTCGGGTAGCACCGGGATGGCGCCGGCCAGCGGCGCGACCGGCCCGATCAGGACGGTCTCCCGGTCCTCCGGCACGAACCCGGCGGCGCGCAGCCGGTCGGCCAGGTCGGCGGGCTCGTCGTGGGCGTTCAGCTTCCACTCCACCGACTCGCCCCGCTGCCGGAACAGCTCGACCTGCCGGGCGATCAGGGCGTCCAGCTCCGCGCCGGCCAGCCCGTCCAGCGTCCGGTAGGTGAGGAAGCCGCCGTGGTCGAGGCCGAGGATCCGGACCAGCGGGCCGTCCCGTTCGACGGTCACCCCGGCCGGCACCGGGTCCGGGATCTCCGGGCGGATCTGGGTGTCGTAGCTGTCGCGCAACGCGTGGGGGTCAAGATCGGTCATCCGTCCAGGCTATGCCCGGTACAAAGCGGATAATCGGCGCCGTGTGGCAGGCGATCAGGCGGTGGTTCGACCCGTCGGAGCTCAGGTCGGTCGGCACCGCGCCCGACTACCGCTTCTCGCTGGCCAACGAACGCACCTTCCTGGCCTGGCTGCGCACCGGGCTGGCGCTGATCGCCGGCGGGCTGGCCGCCGCCCAGTTCCTGCCACCGACGCCGGTGCGCCATCTGCGCGAGGCCATCGCGGTCGCGCTGCTGCTGCTCGGCGGCACGGTGGCGGTGCGGGCGGTGGACCGCTGGGCGCGTACCGAACGGGCCATCCGGCTCGGGGAGGAGCTGCCGGTCTCCCGATTCCCCGCCGTGCTCGCCCTGATCGTCGGGCTGGGCGCGCTGCTGCTGGTCTTCGCGGTGCTGGCGCGGGGGGTCGGCGGCCGGTGACCGGCGACCCGGGGCTGCAACCGGAGCGCACCCGGCTGGCCTGGCGGCGCACCGCCCTGGCACTCACCGTGGTGACGGTGCTGGCGGTCCGGCTCGCCCTCACCGGGGACGTGCCCGGCGCGCTGCTCGCCGCAGCCGTGGTGCTGGTCTGGGCCGGGGCGCTGGTGGCCTGCTGGCGCCGGGCCGCGGGCAGCGGGCCGATCCGGGTCGGCTCGCCGGCCCTGCCCTCGGTCGCCCTGGCCACCGCCGTGCTGGCGCTGCTCGCCGTGGCGCTGGTCCTACGCGGGATGTGGTGACGGGCCGCGGTGCGCCATCATGGGGACATGGCCCGGTTGTCTCTCCTGCTCTTCGCGGTCCAGATCGTCCTGGCCGTCTGCGCCCTGATCAGCTGCCTCTCCGCCGACGAGGGGGACATCCGCGCGCTGCCCCGCATCGCGTGGGTGCTGATCATCCTGTTCTTCCCGCTGGTCGGCTCGATCGCCTGGTTCCTCGCCGGCCGCAAGGCCACCCCTGCCCGGCCCGGCCCGGCCGGCCCCGCCCCCACCGGGCGGGACCGGCGCCGACCGGTCGCGCCCGACGACGACCCGGAGTTCCTCGACTCCATCGCCGAACGCTCCCGTCGGAACGACGAGGAGCTGTTCCGCCGCTGGGAGGACGACCTGCGCCGGCGGGAGGACGACCTGCGCCACCGCGAGGGCGACCCGCCGCGCGAGGAGGACCGCCCGGAGGTCTAGGCGGATCCCGCTCGCGCAGCGGTGACGGGCGCCCGCAACGGTCCGGACGCCCGGAGGAAGACGGCCGGGGAGGCCGTCCGGGTCACACCCGACGCTTGAGGGCGCGCAGCGACAGCGGCGCGAAGAGCACCGCGATGCCGGCGCCCCAGAGCAGGGTCTGCAGCACCGGGCCGGCCACCGGACCGCTGACCAGCAGCCCCCGCAGCGCGTCGGCGACGACCGTGACCGGGTTGACCTCGACCCAGTTCTGCAACCAGCCGGGCATCCGGTCGGTGGGCACGAAGATGTTGCTGGTGAAGGTGAGCGGGAAGATCACCATGAAGCCGAAGATCTGCACCTTCTCCGGCTCGCTGACCAGCACCCCGACCAGCACCGAGATCCACGACGCGGCCAGGGTGAACGCCAGCAGCAGGGCGAACGCGGCCAGCACGCCGAGCGCACCGTTGCCGACCCGGAAGCCGAGGATCATCCCGACGCCGAGCAGCAGCGCGATCGACCAGGCCTGCTTGACCGTGTCGGCGAGGATCCGGCCGGCCAGCGGCGCCCAGCGGGCGATCGGCAGTGCCCGGAGCCGGTCGAAGACCCCCTTGGTCAGGTCGTTGTTCAACCCGAACCCGGTGGTCATGGTGGCGAAGAGCGCGTTCTGCACCATGATGCCGGGCAGCATGAAGGTCAGGTACTCGCCGGACGAGCCGGCGATGGCGGTGCCGAAGACGTAGGTGAAGAGCAGCACGAACATCACCGGCTGGATGCTCAGGTCGAGCAGCTCCATCGGGTTGTGCTTGATCTGCACCAGGCTGCGCCAGGCCAGGGTGAGGGTGTGCCGCAGGCCGGCGCCGACGCCGAGCCGGCGGGCCGGGGCGAGCGACGGCGCGGGCGCGGTGACGGCGGTCATGCCGGGGTCCCTTCGAGTACGTCGGCGGAGGCGTTTTGCTCGGCCCGGTGGCCGGTGAGGGAGAGGAAGACCTCGTCCAGGCTGGAACCGCGCAGGGCCAGCTCCGCCACCTGGATCTCGGCGGCGTCGAGCCGGCGGACCACCGCGGGCAGCACGTCCGGGTCGTTCACCGGCACGGTGACGGTGGTCTGGGCGACCTCCGGCGTCGCCCGG
This sequence comes from Micromonospora sp. A200, assembly GCF_029893845.1. Classification (NCBI taxonomy): domain Bacteria; kingdom Bacillati; phylum Actinomycetota; class Actinomycetes; order Micromonosporales; family Micromonosporaceae; genus Micromonospora; species Micromonospora sp. A200. The sequence goes on from NZ_JARXXY010000036.1 coordinate 50,689, forward strand.
GCCACCTCGCCGGCGATGGCCCGCACGGTCGGCAGGTCGGCCGGGTCGACCGGGCGCACGGTGAGCACCTGCCCGCCGGTCTTCGCCTTCAGCTCCTCGGGGGTGCCCTGGGCGATCACCCGCCCGTGGTCGACCACCGCGATCTGCCCGGCGAGCTGGTCGGCCTCCTCCAGGTACTGCGTGGTGAGCAGCACGGTCACCCCGTCGGCGACTAGGGTGCGCACGATGTCCCACAGCTCGTTGCGGCTGCGCGGGTCCAGCCCGGTGGTGGGCTCGTCGAGGAAGAGCACCTGCGGCCGCCCGACCAGGCTGGCCGCCAGGTCCAGCCGGCGGCGCATGCCACCGGAGTAGGTCTTGGCCGCCCGGCCGGCGGCGTCGGTGAGCTGGAAGTCGGCGAGCAGCTCCGCGGCGCGGGCCCGCGCCTGGGCCCGGCCGAGCCCGAGCAGCCGGCCGATGAGCAGCAGGTTCTCGGTGCCGGTCAGGGTCTCGTCGACCGAGGCGTACTGGCCGGTCAGACCGATCAGCTGGCGCACCCGGTGGGCGTCGCGGCCGACGTCGTACCCGCCGACCGTGGCGTGCCCCTCGTCCGGGGCGAGCAGGGTGGCGAGCACCCGGACCGCGGTGGTCTTTCCGGCGCCGTTGGGGCCGAGCAACCCGAATACCGTCCCCGTGGGAACCTCCAGGTCGACCCCGGCGAGGGCGGTGGTGGCGCCGAAGCGGCGCACCAGCCCCTCGGCGCGGATCGCGTATGTCATCAGAACTCCGATCGTTATCGCTGGTCGCCCAACGATGCGCGAGGGGTCTGACGTTACGGCGACGGCCGCTGACATTCCGCCGATTTAGCTGCCGACAGAACGCGACCGCCGCCGCCGGTCACCCGGCTGCGGCGGTCGCGGCGTCGTGGTCAGGCCAGGTTCGACGAGCGCGGGTACGCGTCCGTCGGGTCGGTGAGCACGTTGACCAGGTACGGCACCCCGGCGTCGAAGGCGCGGGCCAGGGCCGGCCCGAGGTCGGCCGGCTTGGCCACCGTCTCGCCGGCCCCACCGAGCGCCTCGACCACCTTGTCGTAGCGCAGCTCCGGCTGGAGGTCGGCGGCGACGTCGTAGCCGTACATGGCCCGCATCGGGTGCTTCTCCAGCCCCCAGATGCCGTTGTTGCCGACCACGATGACCACCGGCAGCCGCTGCCGGACCAGGGACTCCACGTCCATCAGCGAGAAGCCGGCGGCGCCGTCGCCCATCAGCACGCAGATCTGCCGGTCCGGGTGGCTGACCCGGGCGCCCATCGCGTAGCCCATGCCGGTGCCCAGGCACCCGTACGGGCCGGGGTCGAGCCAGGTGCCCGGCTGGGCCGGCTCCAGGTAGCGGCCGGCGTACGAGACGAAGTCGCCGCCGTCGCCGATGGTGATCGCGTCGGGGGCGAGCACCCGGCGCAGCTCGCCGTAGACCCGGGCCGGCCGGATCGGGTCGGTGTCGGCGGCCATCTCCTCGGCGTCGCGGGCCCTCGCGGCGTCCTCGGCGGTGCGCAGCTGGGCGATCCAGTCGGCGTGGTCGACCCGGTCGCCGCTCTGCCCGGCCAGCGCGGAGAGGATCAGCCGCAGGTCGCCGGCGGGGCTGGCGGCGGGCTGGACGTGCCCGGCCCGCTGGCTGGGGGCGTCGACGATGTGCACCACCGTCGCGTCGCCGAAGTCGCCGAAGCTGAGCCGGAAGTCCAGCGGGGTGCCGATGACGACGACCACGTCGGCGCCCTTCAGGGCGACCCGGCGGGCCTTGGCGAAGGCGAGCGGGTGCTCCGGCGGCAGCGCCCCGCGCCCCATGCCGTTGGTGAAGACCGGCACCCCGAGCGCCTCGGCGGCCTCGCGGAGGGCGGCGACCGCGTCGCCGGCGTACACGTCGGAGCCGGCGATGAACACCGGGCGCTGCGCGCCCGCGATCAGCCGGCCGGCGCGGGCCACTGCGTCCGGGTCCGGCTCGACCGGCGCGACGGCGACCGGCGCGGGCAGCTCGGCGTCGCCGACGCTGAAGACCGCCTCCAGCGGGAAGTCCAGGAAGGCCGGGCCCCGGTGCGGGGTGAGCGCGCTGGTCAGGGCGGCGGTGACGGCGCGCGGGATGTCGTCGGTGCTGAACACCGTCTCGGCGTGCTTGGTGACCGGGGCGACCAGCGGCAGGTGGTCCATCTCCTGGAGGCTGCCCGAGCCCCAGCGGAACTGTGGCGCCCGCCCGCCCAGCACCAGCACCGGCGAGGCGTTGAAGAACGCGCTGGTCAGGCCGGAGACGCCGTTGGTGACGCCGGGGCCGGCGGTGAGCACGGCCAGGCCGGGACGGCGGTTGAGCTTGGCCACCGCCTCGGCGGCGAAGACCGCCGACTGCTCGTGCCGCACGTCGTAGATCGGGAACCCGTGCTTGTGGGCGGCGTCGTAGAGCGGGAAGACGTGCCCGCCGGAGAGGGTGAACATCTCCCGTACGCCGTTGGCGCGCAGCGCCGCCAGCGCGAGCTCCCCGCCGTGGCCCTCGACCCGTTCCGTCATCGCCGCTCCCCTCGTCACATGACCGGTGTCACACGCTACTGGCCGGTACGGAGGATGTGAACACTTCTCGGTTCACCTGGCGGGCCGGCGACCGCACGCGGGGTCGCCGGCCCGGGCCGACGGTCAGCGGCCGGTGAAGTCCGGCTTGCGCTTCGCCACGAAGGCGGCCATGCCCTCGCGCCGGTCGTCGGTGGCGAAGAGCGCCGCGAAGAGCTGGCTCTCCCAGGCCAGACCGGAGTTGAGGTCCATGTCCAGGCCGCCGTCGACGGCGAGCTTCGCCGCGCGCAGCGCCTGCACCGGGCCGGTCAGGTACGGCGTCACCAGCTCGACGGCCGTGTCGTAGACCTGCGCGGCCGGGGCGACCCGGTCGGCCAGGCCGATCCGCAGCGCCTCCTGGGCGTCCACCATCCGGCCGGACATGATCAGGTCCTTGGCGCGGGCCGGGCCGACCAGGCGGGCCAGCCGCTGGGTGCCGCCGGCGCCGGGGATGATGCCGAGCTTGATCTCCGGCTGGCCGAGCTTGGCGTCCTCGGCCACCACCCGCCAGTCGCAGGCCAGGGCCAGCTCGCAGCCGCCGCCGAGGGCGTACCCGGTGATCGCGGCGACCACCGGCTTGGGGATCCGGGCGATCGCGCCGAGGGCGCTGGACAGGTCCGCGGCCCGCTCCGCCATGTCCACGTAGGACATGTCGGCCATCTCCTTGATGTCCGCGCCGGCGGCGAAGACCTTCTCCCCGCCGTACACGATGACGGCGCGGACGCCGGCGTCGGCGGTGGCCGCCGCGGCCGCGGCGCGCAACTCCTCCTGCACCTGGGTGTTGAGCGCGTTCATCGGCGGCCGCTCCAGCCGGATGGTGCCGATGCCGTCCCTGGTCTCCAGCCGCACGAACTCGCTCACGCTGCCCTCACTTCCTCGTCGAAGTCGCGTGCCAACCTTACGGCCCGGTCGTTGGGGTACGTAGGCTGGTGTCAGCCCCGCCACCGGGAGTACCGCCATGATCACGTACTACGACGACAGATCGGTGCAGGTCACCTCCACCGCGATCCGGGTGGACGGGCGGACCTTCCCGCTCGCCGAGATCGGCATGGTCTGGCACCAGCGGGGCAGCCGCTCGTGGCGGGTGCTCGCCGGGCGCGGCGCCCTGGGCGCGGCCCTGGCCGGCCCCCTGGTCGCCGCCGTGCTGGGCGTGGCGCTGGCCATCTGGCTGCACCGCTCGCTCACCGTCACCGTCGCCATCGTGGGCGCCTCGGTGCTGGTCGGGCTCGCCGTCGGCCCGCTCGCCGACTTCCTCTTCGAACACCTCGACCGCTCGTACGCCCGGGGCAGCCGGCAGTGGGAGATGTGGGCCCGCTGGCGGGGCCGGCCGGTGCTGCTGCTGCGCACCGGTGACGCGCTGCGCTTCGGCCAGGTCTACAGGGCGGTGCAGCGGGCGATGGAGAGCCGCCGCCCGCTGCCCGGCGCTCAGAACTCGATCGGCCCGTCGGGCACCATCTCCAGCCCCCGCAGCAGTCCGTAGAGGTCCTGCTCGCCCCAGAACTGCACGATCCGGCCGCCGGCCAGCCGGTACATCTTGCAGGCGCTCTGCACGGCCGTGGCGCCGGTGGCGTCCCGCCGGTAGGTCTGCGCCATCGAGACGACCACCCGGTCGCCCGCCGCGAAGAGCTCCCGGATCTCCTGGTCGAGCACGGTCAGCCCCGGCGCGGCGACGGCCCCCTCGACGAAGTGCCGGCCCCGGACGGCCCGGCCGGACCCGTAGATCTCCACGTCCTCGGCGACCACCGCCCGCAGCTCGGCCAGGTCGCGGGTGACGAACGTCCGCAGGTACCGGCGGACCACCTCGACGTTGCGTTCGCTGTCGGCCATGCGCCCGGACGGTACGCCGGCCGACCGTCCGCCGCCGTCCCGCCGCGACGCCGTCCGGTCCCCCGGGTCCGCGCGCCCGGCCGACGAGCCCGGTGGCGGGATCTGCGCCGGTGGCGGTGGTCCGCGCCGACGGCCAGTGCCGGGATCTGCGCCGCAGCATGCCGTCCCCGGACGCTGTAGAGCTGATGTCGTAGACGACTCAGCCACAGTGGCGCCCGACCGTGAAACGTCCCCGAGTCTCGCCGCCCACTCCCCCTGCGCCACCGGCCCGGGTCAACCGGTGGAACCACATGGGTGTCACCGACGCCTTTTGACACCCAAGGCGTTCCACTCGTCGACGTCGAGGCACTCGTCGTGCACTGCACGAAGGCGGGACTCGCCACCGCGCAGGCACGGCTCGGCACCCACGCACGGGTGAGTCGTTGACGACATCAGCTCCACAGCGTCCGGCAGCGCACCCCGGACCCCGGGCGGACGCGCGGACCGGAGGGGCGACCGGCTGCCGGAACGACGGGGGCGGGTCCTGTCCACGGATGGTTAGGGTCTAGTGATGACCCTCTATTACCGGGACGACACCGTCCAGGTGACCTCGGAGGCGATCCGGGCCGGCGGGCACGCGATCCGGATCGCCGACGTGACGTACGTCTGGCACGCGCGGGGGGCGACGACGCTGGCCGTCCGGGGGCGGGTGCTGGGCCGGGGCGTACTCGTCCTGCTGCTCTCGCTGCCACCACTGGTGGCGCTGATCTGCGTGGTCTCGCTGGCCTGGTCGGCGCAGGACCGGGGCAACTGGAAGCTGGCGCTGGTCATCCTCGCCGGTTGCGCGGTCGGCGCGCTGGCCCTGACCCCGTTCCTGGAGCTGCCGCTGAGCTGGTTGGACCGCTCCTACGAGCGCGGCAACCGGGTGCACGAGCTGTGGGTGCAGCACCACGGGCAGGAGGTGATGCTGGTGCGCACCCCGGACGCGTTACGGTTCGGGCAGATCTACCGGGCCGTGCAGCGGGCCGTCGAGCACCAGGGAGAGCACCGGTGACCACCCGTCGTGGCGAGGCTGCCGCCTACGGCCGGCTGCCGTTGCAGGCGCCGCTGATCTGGTGGGCGCTGCGGGTGGCGCGCACCCGGCCATGACGACCGGCGGTCTCACCGGCGTGCGCTGAGCCCTTGCCGGCACGGTCCGGATCCCGTACCGGCGACCTCAACTCAGCGGCAGGGTGGTGGCCATCGGCCAGGCCAGCAGCGCCGCACCGACCGGGGCCGGCAGCCACCGGGGCGCGCCGGCCCGGCGCAGCACCGCCGCCCAGGCCGCCTGCCAGCCGACCAGCACCGCGAAGAGCGGCACCACCAGCAGCACGAACCCGGGCGCCAGCCCCACCACGGCCGAGGCGGTCAGGGCCAGCACGGCGATCCCGCCGACGGCCGCGTACCGCCAGCTCCGCCCGGCCGTCGCCAGCTCCGCGCCGGTGAGGAAGACCAGGCAGGCGGCGGCCACCACGGGCAGCAGCCACCACCGGTCGCCCACCGGCAGCGCCGAGGTGAACCCGAGGTGGATCGGCACGGCGACGGCGGTCACCGCGTACCCGGTGAGCAGGACGGCGGCGAGCGCGGACCGGGCCGGCGCGCGGCGGGCGACCGGCGCCGTCGCCGGGACCGGGGTCGAGGCGGCGGCGGGCAGCGGCCACCACCGCGCGGCGGCGGCCAGCAGCACGCCGGTCACCAGCAGGAAACCGGTGACGTGACCGCCGACCGCGAGCGGAAGCCGGGTGGTCGGCGCCAGCGCGCCGACCAGCGCACCCAGGCCGGCGGCGGACGCCGCCACCGCCAGCACCGCGGGGGCCGGGGCGGCCGGCCGGGACGGCCGGGGCCGGCGGCCGAGCAGCACGGTCGCCAGCGGGACGAAGCCGAGCCCGAACCCGAGCAGCAGCAACCCGGCCGGCGCCAGCCGCGCGAGGGGTCGCGGCGGGTCTCCGCCGCCACCCACCCACGCCGCGACCTCGTCATGGGTACGACCGGCGAAGAGCACCGAGATGTGCTCCACGCCGGGTACGACCACCAGCCGCCGCCCGACGCCCCGGCGGGACGTCGCCTCGGCGGTGTCGCGGAAGGCGGGGAACTCCGCGCCGCCGACGATCAGCAGCAACCTGTCCGGCCGGCCGTCGGGCAGGTCGTCGGAGTCGGGCAGCGAGATGGCGACGGTGCGGGCGACGTCCGGGTGGCCGGCGGCGTAGCGGGTGACCGCGCCGGCGCCCATCGAGTGTCCGACCAGGACGATCCGCGCCGGGTCGACGTCCGGCCGGGTACGCAGGTACGCGACGGCGACGGACAGGTCGCGCTCCAGGGTGGCGCGGGAGTCGGCGGCGTCCCGCCCGGCGCCGGGCAGCCGGGCCGGGTTGGCGCCGTGCCCGGCGACGTCGACCAGCAGCGCGACCGCGCCCTGCCGGGCCACCGTGTCGGCGATCGGACGCATCAGCCGGGCCGAGCCGGCGAACCCGTGGGCGATCACCACGCCGGGTCGGCGGCCCGCCACGCCGGTGGCCCGCACCTCGGTCAGCGGCACCCCGTCGACGGTCGCCCGTCGGGTGCTCAGCCCCGCGTCGGCCCGGGCCAGCCCGTACCCGCCGAACGCCAGGGCGAGCGCGGCGAGGACCGCGAGGACCGCGACCCGGCGGGCGGCCGGCGTGGCGCCGAGGGGGCGGACCGACATGCCGGGCACCCTATCGCCCGGGCGGGCGGGCCGGTGCCCGCGACGCCCGGCCGGGCAGTGACCGGGACCGCGCCCTCGGGCGCGGGTGGCCGGGCCGACGCACACTGGTCACATGGCTATCCCCCTCCCCCGGCCGACCGCGGTCGTCGGCCTCACCCGCACCGCCCTCGACCAGGCGTTCGGCTCGGCCGCCTCGTTCGCCGCCGTGCCGGCCCGCGCGTTCGCGGTGCTCGACGGCGTGGAGGCGCTGCTGGCCCGGATCAACGGGGTGGTGGACCGGATCGAGGGCACCCTGGACCGCACCGACCGGGTGCTCACCGACGCCGAGGCGGCGGTCCGCGAGGTCGCGGTGATCAGCGCGGCGGCGACCACCGCGATCGAGACCGCCACCGAGGTGGCCGCGGCGGCCGCCGTGGTGGTCGGCGAGGCCGAGCGGGTGGCCGGCGCGGCGGCCGTGGTGGTCGGGGAGGCCGAGCGGGTGGCCCGGGCGGCCGGCACGGTGGTCGCCGAGGCGGACGCCGTCGCCGGCCGGGCCGCCGGCACGATCGTCGCCGCCGAGCAGGCCACCGCGACCGCGACCGGGCTGATGGCCGCGTACGAGCCTGCGCTGCGCCGGGCCGCGCCGATGGCGACCCGCTTCATCGAGCAGCTCAGCCACGAGGAGGTCACCGCGGCGATCCGGCTGGTGGACGAGCTGCCCAAGCTCAAGGAACACCTGACCGCCGACATCCTGCCGATCCTGGCCACCCTGGACCGGGTCGGCCCGGACCTGCACGACCTGCTCGACGTCACCCGCGACCTCAAGCTCGCCGTCGCCGGCATCCCCGGCCTCGGCATGCTGCGCCGCCGGGGCGAGCGCCGCACCGACGACCCGACCGACTGACCCGCGTGATCCACTCCGTTTGCGGCGTGTCGCGGTGTCCGGCGGCGGGGAGACCGCGACACGCCGCAACCGGTGTCGATCATGACCGGGCGGGGCCGGGGCTGGGGCTGGTCAGCAGTCGCAGCGGGCGGTGGCGCGCGGGGCGGTCAGGTGGTCGACCGGCCGGCGGGTCTCCCCGGTCGGGGTACGCACCGGCAGCCCCTCCCGGACCCAGTACTCGTAGCCGCCCAGCATCTCCTTGACCCGGTAGCCGAGCCGGGCGAACTCCAGCGCCGCCCGGGTGGCGCCGTTGCACCCCGGCCCCCAGCAGTAGGTGACCACCGCCGTGCCGGCCGGCACCAGCTCGGCGGCACGGGTGGCGATCTCGGCCGTCGGCAGGTGCACCGCGCCGGGCAGGTGCCCCTGCCGCCAGGCGTCCGGCCCCCGGGAGTCGACGACCACCAGGCCGGGCACCCGGGCGGTCAGGTCGGCGTGCACGTCGCTGACGTCGGTCTCGAAGGTCAGCCGGTCGAGGAAGTGGGCGACGGCGACGGCCGGATCGGCCGGCGGCACCGAGAGCGTGTTCGACATGCCTCCGATCCTCGGCCGGCCACCCCCACCGGCGGGAGTGGCGGGAACGACGTCCTCCGCTAACATCCCGCCATGACCCGTACGGTGGCCGTGCTGGCGTACCCGGGGATGTCGGTCTTCGAGACCGGCATCGTCACCGAGGTGTTCGGGCTGCCCCGCCCCGAGTTCGACGTCGACTGGTACGCGCTGACCGTCTGCGCGGAGCGCCCCGGTCCGGTACCGGTGGTCGGCGGCGCCGCCCTGCACACCCCGTACGGCCTCGACGTGCTGGCCCGGGCCGGGACGGTGATCGTCCCCGGCGTGCCCGACGTGACCGCCGACCCGTCACCGGAGCTGGTCACCGCGCTGCGCCGGGCGCACCGGGCCGGCGCGCGGATCATGTCGATCTGCTCCGGGGCGTTCGCGCTCGCCGGCGCCGGCCTGCTCGACGACCGGCGTGCCACCACCCACTGGCGGTACGCCGACCTGCTGTCCCGGCGGTACCCGCGCGTCGAGGTCGACCCGGACGTGCTCTATCTGGACGACGGCGACGTGCTGACCAGCGCGGGCAGCGCCGCCGGCCTGGACCTCTGCGTGCACGTCGTCCGCCGCGACTTCGGCGCGGCGATCGCCAACGCGGTGGCCCGGCGCCTGGTGATCCCGCCGCACCGCGACGGCGGGCAGGCGCAGTTCATCGAGACGCCGGTGCCGGCCGACCCGGGCGACGACCGGATCGCCCGCAGCATGGACTGGGCGCTGGCCCACCTCGCCGAGCCGCTGACCGTGCAGCGGCTGGCCCGGCAGGCGCACATGTCCTCCCGCACCTACCTGCGGCAGTTCGCCCGCGCCGCCGGGACCAGCCCGATCCGCTGGCTGATCGACCAGCGGGTGCGGGCCAGCCTGGTGCTGCTGGAGTCGACCGGGCTGCCGGTCGCCGAGGTGGCCCGGTCGGTCGGGTTCGACAGCGCGGTCACCTACCGGCACCACTTCGGCCGGGCGATGCGCACCTCGCCGTCGGCGTACCGCCGGGCCTTCCCCCGCGACGCCGCCTGACCCGGGCGCTCCGGGTCGGCCGGGGACGCGGGTGGGTGGCGTCAGCCGGCCGGCGGGGCGTAGAGCGCGTCGATCTCGTCCCGCCGGGGCAGCGCCACCGAGGCGCCGAGCCGGCGTACGCAGGCCGCGCCGGCCGCCGCGGCCCAGCGCACCGCGTCCAGCACCTCCCGGCCCTCGCCCCAGGCCACCGCCAGCGCGGCGGTGAACGCGTCGCCCGCGGCGGTGGTGTCGACGACGTCCACCTCGACCGCCGGCACGTGCACGTCCGCGCCGTCCCGGTCGCCGTACCAGGCGCCCTCGCCGCCGAGGGTCAGCACCGCGCGGGGCACGAGTTCCAGCAGCGCACGCGGCTCGTCCCGGCCCCGGCCGGTGAGCGCCTGCGCCTCCGGCTCGTTGACCACGAGCAGGTCCACCGCGGCCAGCAGCTCGGCCGGCACCTGCCGGGCCGGCGCCGCGTTGAGGATGACCCGGGTGCCGGCCTCCCGGGCCGCCAGCGCCGCGGCGGTCACCGTCTCGACCGGAATCTCCAGCTGCGCGACCAGCACGTCCGCCTCGCGTACGGCGTCCAGCTCGCCGCCGGTGAGGCCGGTGAAGGCGGCGTTGGCGCCGGGGGTCACCAGGATGGCGTTCTCCCCGACGGCGTTGACCATGACCAGCGCCACCCCGGACGCGCCGTAGACCACCCGCAGCTGGCCGGTGTCCACGCCGGCGGCGGTGATCCGGGCGCGCAGGGTGACGCCGAAGGCGTCGGAGCCGATCGCGCCGAGGAAGGCGCAGGACGCGCCGGCCCGGACCGCGGCGATCGCCTGGTTGGCGCCCTTGCCGCCGGGCACCGTCACGAAGTCGCTGCCGAGCACGGTCTCGCCCGGCCGGGGCAGCGTCGGGCCGGTGCCGACGAGGTCCATGTTCGCGCTGCCCACCACGACGACCCGGGTCTGCCGCACCACGACCTCCTGCCGACCTGCACGTTGCGGCGAGTCTAGGACCAGCCGTCGGCCGGGAGCGGGGCGCCCGGCTCAGGCGGCCCGGGCGGTGTACCGCTCGCCGCGCCGCTCGACCACCAGCGGCAGGCCGAAGGTCTTGGAGAGGTTGTCACCGCTGAGCGTCTCGGCGAGCAGCCCCTGGGCGACCACCCCGCCCTCGCGCAGCAGCAGCGCGTGGGTGAAGCCCGGCGGGATCTCCTCGACGTGGTGGGTGACCAGGACGAGGGCGGGGGCGTCCGGGTCGTACGCCAGCTCGGCCAGCCGGGCCACCAGGTCCTCGCGCCCGCCCAGGTCGAGCCCGGCGGCCGGCTCGTCGAGGAGCAGCAGCTCGGGGTCGGTCATCAGGGCGCGGGCGATCTGCACCCGCTTGCGCTCGCCCTCGGACAGCGTCCCGTACGCCCGCTCGGCGAGGTGTCCGACGCCCAGCTGCCCGAGCAGCGCGCGGGCCCGGGACTCGTCGGTGCGGTCGTAGCTCTCCCGCCACCGGCCGACCACCGACCAGGCGGCGGTGACGACCACGTCGCTGACCCGCTCCTCGGCGGGTACCCGCTCGGCGAGCGCGGCGGTGGAGAGGCCGATCCGCATCCGCAGCTCGTTGACGTCGGTGCGGCCGATCCGCTCGCCGAGCACGTGCGCCGTGCCGCTGGTCGGATGCAGCCGGCCGGCGGCCAGGTTGAGCAGGGTGGTCTTGCCCGCGCCGTTGGGGCCGAGGACGACCCACCGCTCGTCGAGCTCGACCCGCCAGTCCACGTCGTGCAGCAGCGCGGTGCCGGAGCGCATGACGCCGACACCGTCGAGGCTGACCACCAGATCCGCGTCCACGGGTGCGGGGGCGGCGGGGGCGCCGGCGGCGCCGGGGATCAGGTCACCAGTCACCGCTCCATCCAACCACGCAGCCTGCGGGGTGCCCCCCACGGGCGAGGCTCCGGCCATAGGGTGAGGCGCCGTGTCGTTGGTCACCACAGCCGGAGGACGTGCCATGCCCGATCGAGGTCAGGAGCGGCGCCAATGAGCGCGGTCATCGAGATCGAGGGGCTGCGCAAGACGTTCCACACGCTGCGGCAGGGGCGGCGGGTCGCGGTCGACGGCTTCGACATGCTGGTCGAGGCCGGGCAGGTGCACGGCTTCCTCGGCCCGAACGGCTCCGGCAAGACCACCACCCTGCGCGCCCTGCTGGGCCTGGTGAGCGCCGACAGCGGCCGGATGAGCGTGCTCGGCTCGCCCGCGCCGGAGAAGCTGGCCCGGGTGGCCGGCCGGGTCGGCGCGATCGTGGAGAGCCCGCAGTTCTTCGGCAACTTCACCGGTCACCGCACACTGCGGCTGCTGGCACTGGCCGGCGGGGTGCCGACCGGCCGGGTCGACGAGGTGCTGGAGCAGGTCGGGCTGCGCGACCGGGGCCACGACCGGGTGAAGGGCTACTCGCTGGGCATGCGGCAGCGGCTGGCCGTGGCCTCCGCCCTGCTCAAGGATCCCGAGCTGCTGATCCTGGACGAGCCGGCGAACGGGCTGGACCCGGCGGGCATCCGCGAGATGCGGGACCTGATGCGGTCGCTGGCCGACGCGGGGGTGACGGTGCTGGTCTCCAGCCACATCCTGGCCGAGATCCAGCTGATCTGCGACCACGTCACGATCATCTCCCGGGGTCGCCGGGTGGCGGCGGGCCGGGTCGAGGAGGTGCTGGCCGGCTACGACCAGCACGAGTGGCGGGTACGGGTGGCGGAGCCGGGCCGGGCCGCCGACCTGCTGGGGGCGGCCGGCCTGTCGGTCACCGACCACGACGGGCTGCTGGTGGTCGCCGGCGCGGAGGACCCCGAGCTGATCGCCCGCACGCTGGGCGAGCAGGGGGTCTGGGTACGCGAGCTGACCCCGATCCGCCCCGACCTGGAGAGCGTCTTCCTGGAACTGACCGGCACCGCACCACATCCGACACTGCCGCGGCAGGTGGGCGAGGCCGCCCTGCCCGGGGAGGGACCTGACGCATCCATGATCGACCTCGATGTGACCGCCGGCCGGGGGGTGCAGGCGTGAACCTCGTCCGTGCCGAGGTGGAGCGGCTCGCCGCCCGCCGCTTCGTCCAGCTGATGCTGGTTCTGCTGGCCCTGGCCTTCGCCATCACCACGGCCACCACCCTGGTCGGATCGCACCAACCGTCGGCCCGCGAGCTGGCCGCGGCGGAGGCGCAGCTCGCCCAGGTCATCCGCGGCATGGAGACTGACCACGAGTACTGCCTGAGGGTCAAGGCGGGCGAGCTGCCGGTCGAGGAGCACAGGTACCTGCCGGCCGACTGCAGCGAGATCGACCCGGTGCTGCGGGACCAGCTGCCGGTGGTCGCCGACTATCTCAGCGGCGTCTTCGTCTTCGGTCAGCAGGCGGGTTCGCTGCTGTACTTCCTGATCGCCTTCCTGGTGCTCTTCGGTTTCCTGGTCGGGGCCTCGTACATCGGCGCCGACCTGAACTCCGGCGGGGTGGTAAACCTGCTGCTGTGGCGGCCGCGTCGGCTCACCGTGCTCGGCGCGAAGCTGGGCACGTTGCTCGGGGTGGTGACGCTGCTGGCGGTGGTGGCGACGGTGGTCTACCTGGGCACGTTCTGGACGATCGCGCAGGCGGCCGGGCTGCCGGGCCAGCTGGACGGGGCGTTCTGGCAGGACCTGGCCAGCCGCTACGGGCGGGGCCTGGTGCTGGTGCTGCTCGCCACTGCGCTGGGCTTCGGCATCGCCACGCTGGGCCGGCACACCTCGGCGGCGCTCGGCGCGGTGGCCGCGTACGCGGTGGTCTGGGAGCTGGGCGCGCGGGTGGTGTTCGAGATCATCGACGTGGCCCGCCCGGACACCCTGATGCTCTCCACCTACATCGGGGCCTGGCTCACCGGCCGGATGGAGCTCTATGACGACCACGCCTGCCTGAACTCGTCGGCCTTCGACATCTGCGACGGGAGGTACACGATCACCTGGGCCCCGGCGCTGCTGGTGCTGCTGGCCCTCGCCGGCGCGGTGACGGCCGCCGCGTTCGCGGTGTTCCGCCGGCGCGACCTGATCTGACTGTGAGGCTGGCGGGGTCGGTCCGTAGATGTTGGGCTGATGGTCGGCGGCAGCGGACGTGACTCTTGTTCTGACTGGCTTCGTGCCTTT